>CAIJKT010000898.1 GCA_903821255.1 uncultured Lentisphaeria bacterium
ACATCGGGGAAGCGAAATTCGGCGGCGGCGATTATATGCGCCCGATGAGGAACAGTCATACTGCCGACTCTTATTACTGCAGCTTCAAGGACTACTACAAGAGCAATCCCGAATTCTTCGCCATGGGCAAGGACGGCAAACGCTTTGACGGCACGCAGTCCCAAAGTGCCGCCGGACAGTTGTGCTATTCCAGCGATGGCGCCCGGCAAGTAATTCTGAAAAAGCTGAAAGAGACTATTGCCGAATTCAACGCCGGTGCCGACAAGGCAGGTCTGCCGCGCCCCTGGCTTTATGATATCAGCCAGGCCGACAACAATGACTGGTGCCAGTGCCCGCAGTGTCGCGAGTTGATTGAAAAAGAAGGTGCCAATAGCGCCACGCTGCTGACCTTCATCAACGCCATCGCCGCGGATATCGAAAAAGAATACCCGGAGGTGTGCATCACGACCTTTGCCTATATGCCGACGGTCAAGCCACCCAGGACCATCAAACCCCGTCAGAATGTCGTGATCCGCTGGATCGACTGGGGCGGATTCAGTCTGTATCCAGATACATCCAAACCGCTGCGCACCCAGAAAGAGCGCGCCGAAAATCTGATTGCCTGGAGCAAAATCTCTCCTCGCCTGGCGGTCTGGGACTATGGCCTGGGTAACCGCCCGGCAAGCATCCCCTATAATCCGGTTCCCATCCTGGCCGATGATTTAAAGTTCTACTCTGAATTCGGCGTGCAGGCATTCTTTCTTGAAAGCGAGGAAAAGGAGCCGTGGCTGGAAGACAATTTCAAACCGCTCTATGACTATATGGCCTTACGCCTGATGGTCAAACCGCAATTGCCGGTGTCCGGAGAAGTGGATAAATTCATGCAGGCCTACTACGGCCCGGCGGCCAAACCCATGCTGGAATTGTACAAGTATCTGGAGGCGAAACAGCAGGAATTACCGGAGAAGAAGATTATCAGCAACAATGCCAGAACGATCCCATATCTTTCGGTGGACTTTTACCAGACGGTCATCAAGTATCTTAAGGATGCTGAAACCGCCGTCAACGTTCCGGAAAGCAAAACCTATTTGCGCCATGTCCGCCGGGAGTTTCTGCTGCCATATCTCTCACTGCTGGAGAATTGGGATATTCTGGAAAAACAGACTTCGTCCCTGCCGTTCGACCGCATCAAACTGATTGAGCAACTGAAACTTGCCGGCTCCGATGTGCTAAGCGCCTATCCGGAAAAGATACGGACGAAGATGCAGACGACTTTTAACGCAAAACTGAACTTGATTATCAATCCGCTGCCCTTGCCGGAGGAATTCTCCAAAATGCCGAAAGAGAGTGTTATTGACCTGTTTGGAGAGACCATAACCGGTTACGGCATGAGTCCCCTGGTAACGGATCCGGATTCGAAAACAGGTTTCGGCTTACGTCTTCCCAAAGATGCATTCGACAAGCACGGAACAGATCCGAAATTTGGCATTTACGATCCCGCCACGAAAACATACGGACCGGGTCTAACCGTAGAGTTTTCCCCGCAGGACGGCAAGTATCATCTGTACAAACTGGGCCGCTATACCCTGACCAATAGCAGCGCCTCCATCTATGGTCACGGGTCTTGGTTTATCGGCATTAAAATCGGCCAAAACTACGACCAGGCGGCGGGTGACGCGCACAACACCTACGACGTTTACGTCTCGGCCAAGTTCACCGGACCCGCGTACATCAAGGGTTCCAAGGACACCGAAAACGGCTTCTGGGTTGACCGCGTGATCTTGGTCAGGGCCGGGGATGCGAAGTGAAATCAGGCGGACAGGATCCGCAACTTTGGAACTATCGAACATTCGAATGACGAATATCGAAGCATTGGGAGGAATGAATCGGAGAATCGGCGAAACGGTGAATCGGAGTGTTTGAAAAGATTCTGACAACAGAAGACCAACGACTGACGACTAGCGACTGAAGACTGAGATAATTTAGTTGGAGTTCACGGCTTTAGCGTGTCTTTGTATTTATGGGGCAGAACTTTGAAATTCCTTGACGTTGACTTAACCGGCTATGCCTGAGTTTAATTTCTTTTTAACTGTAGCGACTATTGCGTCTTTAGCGTTAATTTTCTTAACGCAAGAGGCGCAAAGGGCGCAAACGTGTTAAAATGCAGTTTCCTATACGTTTAAATCAATAAGGAGAACAAACAAATGAAGAAGATGCAGATTTTAATGGTGGCGGCAGCGATGTTCAGTCTTAACGGATTGTTATCAGCCGGAGAAATGTTTGACATCAAAGGCAATTTCGGCTCTGAATTGAAATTTGGAATGCCCGAAGGCTGGGGAGCCAACAAGCCCGGCTACTGGGAGGAAACCTCAAAAGTCGCGTTGAATAAAATAGCCGATACGGACAAATACGCGCTGCAGATAACTGCGCAAACCAAGACAATCCATCTTTACGGTAAGATATTGCCGGCTGTCACCGGGG
>CAIJKT010000899.1 GCA_903821255.1 uncultured Lentisphaeria bacterium
AAGTGCTGGCTTTATTCCGCAGCGGGGAGTCGCTGTCCTATATGAATATGAGAAAGAATTATCTGTACTTGCAAGCGGTGGCAATGAAGAAACTGGGCGATGGCAGTTGGGCCAGAGCCAGACGTGAATGCGGGATCCTGACAAATTACAGGCTACAGAGAGTGAAAAGCGAAACCATAAGAGGTTAATACCATGTCAATGACCAAGCGTGATTTTGTGGAAAAGATAGCAAAGGAAACCGGCCTTCTACAGCATGATGTGACTGTTGGTGCAGCGATTACTGGACACGCTGGCGGATGAAATCGCTGCCGAGCGTACGGTCGAACTGCGCAATTTCGGGGTTTAGGGGTCTGGAATGACTGCACGAGGCCGGTTAAAATTAACTCAAGTGTTCAGGTCTCCTAGTTGAGACGCTACCAATAAAATAGGTCTTTTAATGCAATTAGAGAATCATACAATTTATTTTGATATAACCCAATGTTGTAATATCGGATGCGATTTTTGCATGTATGCAAACAGGCATTCAAGCAAGAATTTAATATTAAATAACCAGGCACGAAAAAATATCGCAAGGATATTTCAGTCGAATGGAATTAAAAAAGTCTCTATCAGCGGGGAAGGAGAACCACTGAATAATATAAATACTTTCAAGGAGATTTTATCATTGTCCCCAGGGGGAATCCATTTTGAATTCATTACCAGTGGAGCAATTCCCCATCATAAGCTCTTAGCACTTTATGATGACCTCGCTGACATCATGTCGGGGAATCATGATCGGTGCAACATTCGGTTAAGCTCTGACTCATTTCATCTTTCCCATATACCTCATAAACCTCATGGTGTCAGTCTGAGGTATTTTTTGGAACGACGTCCATTAAATTTGAGTTTGTCCTTCCGTTCTATTGATATAGATAAAACATTCACGCGGAACTTTTTGTGTAATGAATTGCTAAGACTTGGATTTGATGCAAATATAAGTGAACTCAATATTTTGGACGATAAACTTGTTGTTGACAATGACCATTTTTTGATTGCATATAAGAACTTGGTTCATCCCTGTGTTGCACCAGGAACAAAATATATGACTCTTGAAGAATACTTGGAGGCTCTTGAACAAAAGTATCAACGTCCATTTACGTTTGGCAGTTTGAATCCGTGGCCAAATGCAAATGGAATGGACATCACTATAAAACCAGATGGGACAATTATTTTTTACGGAATAGATTCGATTCCCTTAGCAAATTTATTCACAGACTGCGTGGATCTCAATTTTTTTCAACAGATAGTAGAGCATAATAAACTGATTCATAAATTATATACCGTCCCGTTGCGTGAAATAATCATGCGTCTTGCAAAGGAGAAAAAAAACGCAGAAATCATTCAGAGGGCCAATAATCCATATTGGATTTTATCCGGTCTCGCGTCCTATAATGAAAAGCTTCTTTGGGAGGCTTTACAAGCATGATTGATTTACATACTCATTCAAAATATTCTCGACATGCAGTGGGAGAAATAGACGATTTAGTTATTTTTGCCATCCGGCGCGGTGTGAAAATTCTAGCGATAACTGACCATGCGCCATTTCCATATGACACTTGCAATCGCCTACAGGAGTGTGAACTGGCGGATTATTGCCTGACTATTGAATATGCTCGCATAAAATATGCAAAAGAAATCACTATTCTCTGTGGCCTTGAGGTTGATTACTCGCCGACAGAATTAAATTACGTTAAGGAATTGTTTAAAAAAGTATCGGTTGATTATATTATCGGTTCAGTTCATACCATCTTCATTGATAATGAAAAAATCAACATTTGGGATATCGAGAAGTTGAACAATCCGATGTTTATAGAGAAATATTTTACCAGTATGGCCCAGTTGATAAGCTCGCAATTGTTTGATGCCGTTGCTCATCCTGATGCAATTTTACGAGGGGGAATTTCCCCCGAACTTTTTAAGCAACACATAATGCAACTTGCCCCGCTTATGATAAAATATGGAGTGGCGTATGAGGTCAATACATCGTGTATGCGAAAAGAGAAGTATGATTCCGGCATGAGAAAAAAAGTTGAAGGAGATGGAAAATATTTGGGAGCGCTGGCACTGCCTTATTTAGCACACCAGGGCGTTAAACTTTCAATTGGATCTGATGCACACTGCCCCTCGGATGTCGGTGTGGACACTGACGCGTTGCTTGGGGATCTGCTTAAACTTAAAGGGAATGTGGTGTATTTCGCTCGGCGACAAGCCATCCCCATAACGAGCAAGATACATCTTTAAGAAAAAGGTTCTTTTATGGATATTCAAAAACGCACAGACTATGTTGCTTGTTACCATTTTTCACAAAATTGCTCTGGTGATTTTATTAATCTGAAGACTCGTAACCCGATTAATGATTTGACTGTCTCATACAGTCTTGCCAAATATGGTAGCTACAAAGATCTTAAGTTATTTGCACAAAAAATTGTCGAGCGGTTCTATGTCGATATAGATAACCCCGCAAGCTTGATTCGGACTTTTTTCCAGAACTTTCGTTCAGGAGATGATTATGTAGTTCTAATGACTCCTGGATACAGAAATGTGAAAGCATCAGGGAATATTATGTTTGATATCGCATTGCCTTACATCAATGCAAAATTGACAACACTTGGGTTCCCTGTGATTGCTGATTTCAAGTTACTCCGCTTAGTAGATCCGTGCCCAAATTACGCGATGCTATCTTTGGAGGCGCGGGCAGTTACAGCATCACTAACGGATCATATCCTGCCGGGAGCAAGTCTTTACCGAAATCGGCGGCTTCATGTGATTTACGGGGATGATATCTATGTTACCGGGGAATCTTCTGAAAAAGCAAAAGCAGATGCTTTATCAAAAGGTGCGCAATCATTTTTGTCTTTTTTTGCTGTAATGATGGATGCGGAAATTGCCCAGCGACATCCTGGAATTGAGGAAGAATTAAATCAATCTCATGTAACTGAGAAATTGGATGACTCTGCACTTGAAATTTATAGCCAGCCGGAGATGATTCCTGTAATTAGAACATTAGAGCTTCTCCTATGTGCAAAAAACCTTCCTGAACTGCCCAATTTTTTGTCGAAGATCCCACTTACGAATGCCCTGAAGATTTATACATATTATATGGCAAATGAATCCTCGAATCATTCGCAATTTTTAGAGGGGTTGATTGTTTTGCGTCAGTATTTATATAACCATCAATTGGTAGATCGGGATGGCCTTCCGGTCTGGAAATAAGCGAGGCTATTATGAAGCAAATCAATGGCAAAATAATTCAAGGACTTGCAGCTGCTTCCGGCACAAAGAAAGATTGGGACGGGCATGGTTCCATTTATTTGCAGGTTGAATTTTTGCGCCATAACCATGCCGTTTTTGCCAGTCAACTAGATTCCTGCGTCAAAGCGACTATCAATATCAATTTGTCGGAGGATCTGTTCTTCGATCATTGGAAATATGCTTTTGATAAGGTGTTTTGGTTGCCGAATTGCAACACATGGTCAGAAAGAATTGTGTTTACGCCAATCATTTTTGAATATGATGGACAGAAAACAGAAGCTTGGCTTTACAAGGCGTACCGGTCTCCTCATCGAGATAATTTTAAATTGCTGGAAGTTATAGCCCCCCCGATTGAACGTTTCCTCAACGAAACTGCCTGTGCAATTTATATAGATGAATGTTATCTTGCCTTCGATGGGGAGTGAGAAAGATGTTATCCTTTCTCTTTCAAAAAATTTGCATCCAGAAAGAGAGTGTATATAATTGGCTTATTCGTTGTTTGTTCGATTTTTCTAATTCCCAAAGAGTACATCTGCCTGTCAAGCATATTCTGTTCATCAACTGGAATGGAAAAATAGGAGATGCCGTCATTTCATCATTCTTGTATCGGGAACTTCGGCGAGCATATCCCGGGATTATCATTTCAGTCGTAACGACTGAGGAACTTGAAACGCTTTATCTGAAGTATTATGGGGTTGATCATGTTCATATTGTCCGACGTTGCTCTCTGTGGGAGTTGTATCAACTAACTCGGTATATTAAGAATGTAGATACGGTTGTTCCGTTAATCGGGCTACTTGATTTACGCCATTTGTTTTTTCTTTGGCGTTTGCATCCCAGAAATGTTTTTGGACTTGATGACTCTTTGTGTATGAACAATGGCATATTTTACAAACAAGCTCAAGGTCTAATAATTCATGATATTTTCCGAGAGATACTGCAACAGATTGGCATTTCGGAATTTAATGATCAGTACATAATTCCAAGTCGTCAAGAACCCTTTTCGCGTCCCGTTTGGGATATTGTGTTTAACCCATTTGGGAGTCGTCAAGATAAGTCATTGGCTTTTGCCAAGGCTGTATCGCTTCTTCAGATGATTGGACAAGAATATCCTAGTCTGCGAATTGGACTCATGTATTCGCCGAGTACGCTGAATGCTGCAATGGAAATAGAAAATGCGGTGCAGAAAACAAATATTACGGTTATCCCGAACACAAGGACTTTTTTTGATGCAATGGATGATATCCGGAACGCAGCGGTTGTCATTTCCGTGGATACCGCACTGGTTCATATTGCCGCTGGTTTGAAAAAGAAAACAATTGCATTTTATTACCGCCCAGAAAACGAGTTCAACTGCTGGCTTCCTCGTCGTGATGCCAAAGTTAAACTTATATACAGTGACGGGCCTGCTAAATATAGGCTTAAAGATATGAATCGCTTTGAAAATAGCTCGGTTCTCAATGCTATACATGTCATAATGAAACAAGAGAGAGACAGAAGTGATTCAAGGTAACAGAACTATTTTTCTTTACTGGCATACTGGTGAAGAAACGATTCCAGTGATTTACCGGATGAATATTGACAACATCCGTCGTCGGCTGGCGAAAAGTGGGTGGAGTGTTGTTGTAACATCCATAGATGTGGATGAGCACTAGGAATGGCCGGATTTAGAGCATTTAAAATGGCCGGAAAACGGTCATTTAGTGCTGAGTGCGCATAATGCTGGCCGGTTGCCTGATAACAGGCAA
>CAIJKT010000900.1 GCA_903821255.1 uncultured Lentisphaeria bacterium
CGTCGGAATGCCGATAGGTCTTTCAAAATGGAAAATCTCAGGCCGACAGGCTGCTAGGCAACAATATATTAACTGCGGGAATCAAAAACAATAGTTCTGAAAAACTGGATTTAACCGCGGAAGTAATATGGGCGTTTAATGGACTGCTGAAATCAGAAAACACACATTTCTCTATTAACCCTGAAGAAACAAAAAATATTTCGTTGCCTTATAGGATTGAACATAAAGGGAAAAACGGCAAGATAATTTTTAATGTCATTAATTTGAAAAACAATTTCCTATGCTTGCAAAAAGTAAAATATTTTGCGGTTGATGATTCAATTATAAAATTAAAAATTGATCCGGTCTGTTATATGTCAGATACTCAGCTAATACTTGGCACGATGATTAATCTAGGCGATTCTGATAGAAATAAAGCTACTCTCACGGTGAAACTTCTTTCGCCGGCACTTGACAAAGAGATTTTTAAAGAGAGTATTATTTCTCCTGCCCGTATAACAGATATTCCCTTAAAAATAGTTGAATTGCCCCCGGGCTTGTATTTAATATCAGCGGAACTTTTTAATGAACAAAAGCAATTGATCGAATCTAAAACCGTTGAAATTAAGCGAATTAATAATCCATTTTAAAGTACAAAGGTTAAACTAATGAATATAATTGATGCGCATAATCATCCGGACTGGCTTGGACATAATCTGGATAGATTTTTAGCAAACATGGACCAGTGCGGCATCAGCCGGACATGGCTGCTGAACTGGGAAACTCAGGAACACGAATATCTGACTTATTATAACGAGGTGACTCCGGCAAAACTGTTTGCCAATCAGTCCGGCGGTCCGATCCCGTTTGAGCGCTGTGTCTCCTATGTGGAACGTGCTCCGGACCGCTTTATTCTTGGTTACGCGCCGGACCCGAGACTTCCGAATGCATGTGCCAGACTGAAAGCCGCCAACAGTATCTATGGCGCGAAAATCTGCGGAGAAGTGAAATGCCGCATGATGTATGACAACCCGGACGCGCTGCGCATGTTCCGCCTGGCCGGCGAACTGAAAATGCCGGTGGTACTCCATATGCAGTATGACCGCCAGCGTACCTGTGATAACCCATGGGGCGAATGGTACGGCGGTACTATTGACACACTGGAGCGAGTTCTGCAGGCCTGTCCGGAGACAATTTTCCTGGGACATGCTCCGGGATTCTGGCTGCATATTTCAGACGATGAATGTTATAAGGCAAGTGACAGTTCAGGAAAGCGCAAAGTAGTCGACGGCGGAAGAGTACCTGAGCTTTTGCGGAAATATCCGAATCTTTACTGCGACATCTCGGCTGGTTCCGGGCATGAGGCATTGAACCGCGATTGGGATTATACCAGAAAATTCCTGCTGGGATTTCAAGACCGTATTTTATACGCGCGTGACAATTTTCACAATATGCATCAGGAGTTAATTAATACGCTTGATCTGCCATTGCCGGTTCGGGAAAACATCTATCATGGAAACGCGGAAAGATTACTTGAAACATAGATAATTTATAACTTTTAAGGATTAAGTATATGAATAAATTAGCATTTAGCAGAGGTGAAAAGCTGCCAAGTCTGGACAGTGGCAATATGTTCAATACCGGCAGCGATATGTTTTTCTGGCCGGTTATTAATCAGGCCATGGAAAACGGCGTGATCAAAGTATTGCATGAAGTTAAAATGTCCGGCACTGATTTAACGAAAGAGTTTGAATCCGGATTTGCCAAATGGTACGGCGTAAAATACGCCATCGGCCATTCTTCGGGAACCGCGTCTCTGCAGACCGCGATGTATGCGGTGGGGCTTGGCGCCGGCGATGAGATGATTTGTCCTGATATTACCTATTGGGCAAGTTGCGCTCAGGCATTAACCCTGGGCGCCTCCGTTGTTTTCGCGGATATCGATCCGGTAACTTTATGTATCAACCCGGATGATATAGAGCATCGCATAACGCCCAGAACTAAAGCGATCATGGTAGTTCATTATCTGGGACATCCGGCGGATATGTACCGGATTATGGCCATTGCAAAAAAAAATCGCCTGAAAGTTATCGAAGATGTTTCGCATGC
>CAIJKT010000901.1 GCA_903821255.1 uncultured Lentisphaeria bacterium
ACAAGTCAACTGCTCTACCAACTGAGCTAAGTCGGCATCAGAAACGGACTAGAAATATGCTTTTAAAAAACCAAAAAGCAAATTTATTTCCGTTAAATATTATAAAATCAATGGCATTAATTCCTGATGCCATTGATTTTTCGCTTGCTTTCCGTCAGGATTCCGGTCAAGCCCAGACGGGAAAGTCCATGTTATCGGGGACCGGATTTTTTTCAAGAAAAATAATTATTTGAAATGAATGACTTAAAACTTGGAGTTAGATGATTTTAGGACTTGAAAAAGTTCATATTCCGGTTACTTTTTTCAGGTGTAAATAATTGATTTAAAGATTTCTCAGCCCCAGAGGTTGTACTTTGAGCAAGAACAAACAATATGTCATAGAACTGCTCCAGGAATTCGGGATGGTATCCGAGGAGCAGTTAAAGGAAGCCCGGAAGAAGTCAAACGACAGCCAGGGCAAACTGGATGTCCTTGAATCCTTGAAGGCCCTGGGTTATGTTCAGGATGCGGAACTTACGGCCATGCTTGCGCAGCAGTACGGCCTGGACGTGCTTGATCTTCAGGCGTACCAGATTCCGGCGGAAGTAATTGAGACTCTCACCCAGGAGCTCGTGCAGCAGTACCGGGTAGTTCCGGTGATGAAAAATGACGATGTGCTGACGATTGCGATAAGCGATCCGGCGGACATGGAAACCATTGACTCGCTGCGCTATCTGCTTGGCTGCGACGTTGACGCGGTGGTTTCTTCGCAGGAGCAGATCGACAAGGTTATCGGGCAGTACTACAGTTCGCTGTCAGACAGTGTTGAATCTTTCATCGACGAACTTTCCACGGAACAGCAACTGCAGGGCCAGTTGCTTGCCGGCATTGCCGGAACCTCCGAGGCTGCGGAAGTGGAAGATGACGCCCCGATCATCAAGCTGGTTTCGCTGATCATTATTGAAGCCTATAAAATGCGGGCCAGCGATATTCATATGGAACCGCTGGAAAAACGCTACCGCATCCGCTACCGTGTTGACGGCGCGCTGCGCGAAGTGGAAGCGCCGCCGAAATATCTCCAGGCCAACCTTACCAGCCGGCTGAAAATCATGGCCCGGCTGGATATCTCGGAAAAAAGGATACCGCAGGACGGACGCATTCAGTTAAAAATGGCGGAAAAGGATATTGACTTGCGCGTTTCGACGATTCCCACCACCCACGGGGAGAGTATTGTCATGCGGATCCTGGATAAGTCGAGCATCCAGCTCGACATTCCGAAACTTGGTTTTTATGCGGACGACCTGGAGATCGTGAACAGCATTCTGGCAATGCCGGACGGCATCTTTCTGGTTACAGGCCCGACCGGTTCCGGGAAAACCACGTCGCTGTACGCGTTTCTGAATACCATCAATACACCGAACCGCAAGATTATCACCGTGGAAGACCCGGTGGAATATCAGCTTGCGGGTATTAACCAGGTTCAGGTGGATAAACACATCGACTTTACGTTTGCGGCGGCGCTGCGTTCAATGCTGCGCCAGGCCCCCAACATCATCATGGTAGGGGAAATCCGTGACTATGAAACTGCGGAAATCGCGATCAACGCCGCGCTGACCGGGCATCTGGTTTTCAGCACGCTGCACACCAATGACGCCCCGGGCGCGATCACTCGTTTGATTGACATGGGAGTAAAACCGTTCCTGGTGGCATCCGGGGTGCGGGCGATCATGGCGCAGCGGCTTTTACGGCGTATCTGCAAAAGCTGTTCCGCACCGTACACGCCGATCCCTTCCGAAGTCAGGCTGCTCGGTCTTAGCGATGAATATTTGCAGACCCGCCAGTTCTGCAAGGGCACCGGCTGCGAGATTTGCGGCGGCACCGGTTACAAAGGCCGTATCGGGGTTTACGAAATATTCAAGATGTCGCCTGAAATATGTAATCTTGTTTTTAACAACGAGGCCACCGGGGTTATCCGCGAAGCCGCCAGAAGAGGCGGGATGCGTTCCCTGCGCGATGATGCGCTGCGGAAAGCTGAAGCCGGCACGACCACGCTGGACGAAGTCATCAAAAGCACCATGGTGGACGAAGACTAAAAAATATAATGGAAGAGGAATTGGCGAATGCTGGATTCTGAAAGTCAATCACTTAAAGATATTATTCTCGGGGAAGGTATATCCAACGAAGCCCAGCTTCAGGAAATTGAAGAGGAGCACGAACGTACTGGAAAACCTTTCAGGGAAGTCCTGATCAATTACGGCATTCTGACCGACGCGAAGATACTGGAACTGATCGCCAACAGCCTCGGTTCAGAGGTGGTTGACCTGGTCAGGGGCGATGTGACCAAAAACGTTATTGATATGATAGACGGAGAAACCGCCAGGGCTTACGGCGTTCTGCCGTATGATTTTGACGGACATACTCTGAAACTGGTTTCACGAAACCCGTTGAATTATCAGATATCGGAAGAGTTGCACTTCATCCTCGGCCATGATATCCAGGTAATGGTGGCCGCCGAAAACCAGATAGATACCGCCATAGAAAAATACTACCCCGCGGATGTCGGCTCCGTTCATGATATGCTGTCTGAAATGAGCACTGATCTGTCAGACGAGAATTTTGAGGAGAGCGACAAGGATCTGGAAGATCTGGCAAACCAGGCGCCGATCGTCCGCTTTGTGGACGTGATTCTGTACCAGGCGATCAAGGACCAGGCCAGCGACGTGCATTTTGAACCTTTTGAAAAAGATTTCCGCATTCGCTACCGTGTGGACGGAGCGCTGTATGAAATGCCGCCGCCGCCGAAAAGTCTGGCGCTGCCGGTAATCAGCCGCGTCAAAATTATGAGCGGACTGAACATTTCCGAGCGCCGTAAACCGCAGGACGGACGTATTCAGTTGAAAGTGCGCGGCAAACCGATTGACTTGCGGGTATCCTGTCTGCCGACGACGTTCGGCGAATCCG
>CAIJKT010000902.1 GCA_903821255.1 uncultured Lentisphaeria bacterium
GCGGGCGGCCATCGGCCTTGATGTGCGCGAAAAAGCCAGCGGACGACTCAGAATGCCCGGCTACGACGCGCTCAACGACCTGCTCAACCTGCTAGAGCCTGCCGCTTATGCCCGGGCGCTCACCGCCTGGCTCCAAGCCAACTCCGGCCTGCTGCCCCGCGCTTCATTTCAGGATAGACCGGATCATCGCACCGGACATGGTAACCGCGTTCCCCGTGCTTGCAGACAAAGAATGGAATAACCGCGCTTGAGGTTTTCGCGGCAATGACCCAGGCTGAATACGGAAAATATGCGAGTTCTCCAAGGAACTCTGCCGCTGCGGTATCGGCGCCATATGCGCGGTCACCCATTAAACATACCACTTCGCCGGCACAGAGTGCGGAAGCGATCTCAACGCAGCCGTGGTCCGGACCGTCCGTAAAAATATAATCGATATTGCCTGCGGCGCTGTTGATCTCCAGATGCGTCTTGACTGCCGGATTTGTTTCCGGACTCATGACGATATTGACCCGGCAGTTCAGTTTTTTCAATCCTTCCACGGCCAACTGCCAGTTCCCGAAATGCGCACCGAGCAGAATTATTCCGGTCGCCTGCTGTTCAGCCAGTCCGGCAAATGTGTCATACCCGGTTGAAGTGTGCGTAAACGGGATCAAGCCGGCATTAAACGCCGCCCGGTCCAGCAGCATCCACGCCTGATTGACGAAAATACGATAAATGAACGCCATGCGCTTGAAGAAGCCTGCATTAACCATGATGCGGCGCGCGTAAGGCATGGCGTGATTAACGGCGCCCCAGTCAAAAAACAGATAATAAACGCAGATAATCGCCGCCATGCGCCGGGCGTGTTTCATCCCGAAAGCACGGAGCGCAAAATTAAAAAACATAAACCCGAAGTTATTGCCCCGCTTAACATTCACTTTTCCCTGGTCAGCCATGTTTGCACCTCCGGATCAGCAGTGCGGCGACATAGACGATCAGCGAGGTCAGCAGTGATAATGGAATGACGAGTACCGCCGCGCCAATCCACCATTCGATAATGCGCGAACCAAGCTGCTTGCAGACGGTATCGAATGATATTTCCGTCAACCATTGCCCGTGACGGATAAAGTAACCGGTTTCGATACAGAGCAGCGGCACCAGTGGCGGCATGAAAAAATGCTGGATGTTGACAGCCATTATTTTGTTCAGATGCAGCCGCACCGCAGCATAGAGAATCGCGGCCGTATGAAATCCCGGTACCGGCAGAGTGGAACAGAAAGCGCCGACGCCGGCGGCGGCCGCCAGACCGCCCGGTGTCGCATTCTCGACCAGCAATTCACGCAATGCCAGCAACGGGTGACGGAGGAAATGTTTCAACGGATTGGTCACATCCGTGGCTCCTGCCAGCTTCCGGTGCGGGAACGGCAGCATTCTCAACCCGACCAGATGGATGTTGATCAGCGTAATGCGGAAATTATCCAGAAACGGCCGGAAGGATGAAACGCGATCATCCTGATTTTCGGGATACCAGACACGAACCGGGACATTTTTTAAAGTAATTCCAGCCCACGCCGCTTTGGTCAGTACCTCGATCTCAAAGTTGTAATGCGAAGAAAGAAAATGCAGTTGTGAAATGTATTTTACCGGATAGGCCCGGAATCCTGACTGGGCGTCATTAACTTTGCAGCCGGTTTCCACCATGATCCAGAAATTTGAGAAACTGCGTCCGAAATTACTGCTGCCGGGAATGTGCCATACCGAGAAGTCCCGCACCCCGATGATGATGGAATGGTCGTCTTCGGCCATCGCCGGCAGAAAGTGTTCAACGTCCTCCGGATAGTGCTGTCCATCACCGTCAATCGTGATCATATAGGTGACGTTGCGCTCGTTGAGGTATTTCAGCGCGGTAAGAATCGCCTTGCCTTTGCCCCTGTTGCGTTCATGTGTAAGTATCGTAATGCCGGTTATGCCGGACAAGGTTTCCGCAACATTGCAGTCATTGCTGCCGTCGTCAATTACCAGTATCCCGTCAAGCTGTTGCTTCAAAGTCCGTTCCGCGACATCGCGTATTGTCGCCGCGTTATTGTATACCGGGATTACTCCCCATACTGATGTTTTATTGCTCATATTGCGTCCTTTCCGGCGCCTGAGCAGCCTGCAGTTTACGGTATAGACGCAGTTCATTATTCATGGCATGAGGAGGGAATACTGCATGTTTGACGTTTCTGAAACCAGCCTCCAGCATGTTGTACATTTGCTCCTTTGGCACAGCAGGGGAAAAATAGAATGTCGGATACAGTAAATTATGGTCGTCCGAGATGATGCCCTCGCGTCTGGCGATGCCCTCAATTGGAGTATCCGGTAAAATGCGGATGCCCATAAAAACAAAAGCCGGTATCTGGTTAAGCCGGCTTATATTATTGATTCCCTCGATCAATGTTGTTTTCGTCTCATTGGGCCCTCCGGCTATATATGAACATGACACATGGATGTCCTGTTTCAGAAATGCGGCACATGATTTCTCGACAACTGCGAAGTTATAATTCTTGCCGAGACCGGCCAGCGTGGCGTCAGTCATGGCGTCTGCTCCGAGTTCTGCTGTTTTGATGCCGGATCGACGCATCAGCGCGATGCTTGCGCTGTCGAAATCAGCAGGCGTGAAAAAAGCGCTCCATGGCACTGAAACCCCGCGGGCGGTCATGTTTTCCAGCAGCTCAAGATAGCTGCCGTCCGGGTCGTTGAAGATCGAGTCGGTAAA
>CAIJKT010000903.1 GCA_903821255.1 uncultured Lentisphaeria bacterium
CGCATCCGGCGGCAGATTGGAAATATCACTCAATAAATTCACCTTGAAAAAAGGCGCTTTTACAACCATAATCAATGTTTTTACAGAAAAGAATCCATTTTCGTTTTTTTTAAGGGATGTAAATTCTGATACTCCGATATACATTCCTGAATTCAAAGTGGCGGTTGTCGCAGGCGGAGACACCAGATCATTCCAGCAGATAGCAGATGATATTGCCGGGAAAACTCTGCTTTCCGATTTTGGACGTTTTGAGAATGAGCCTGAGGAATCCTATGAAAATGCCTGCCGGTACAATCGTGATCAGTATTGTGCCACCTGGCTTGGCGTCGGTCGCGACATGCGCATATTCCGGCTCGGTTTGCAGAATGACGGCAGTACATTCCAATACTGGGGGCAGATCATTCCGGTTTATCACTCTATTAAGCAAAGCCATCCGGCCGACAAGAATGCGCAGT
Organism: uncultured Lentisphaeria bacterium; assembly: GCA_903821255.1. Next base: position 456 of record CAIJKT010000903.1, read on the forward strand.
ACCGGATACTGTTTGAAATCGGTCCCGGCGAGAATTGCCGCCCGGATGTGACTCGCAGACTGGAAGGCGGGGTTCTGCCGATTCTCCGGAGTGTCCAGGATGAAGCCGGCGTGCAGTATCATGTCACATCATTTGCCTCGCTTGAAAAAAGTCCGCTGGACATTGGTTCGGTTCGCGGTACTGACTGGCTTGCAGCTTATGCCAACACCGGTGGCAATATGCTGACTGCAGAAGACAAGAAAAAAATAGAAGATTTGCTCGAACTGGAAATGAATAACCGGGAGCAGGAAATTATCTGTGCGGTACGGGTCGAGGCGGTCAATGTCGGTAAAACTCCGAATTATGCCTTCTTTAAAGCTCCGCATTCCACGGTGTATCATCTGCCGGCCAAGCCGGAATTCAGGAACGGCAAGGCGTGTTTTTCCGACCTGAATAAAGTTTTTGCTGTAACGCTGATTGACGGTGAGCCGATGCCGGAAGAGGAAATGGCTGTTCTGATTCAGCCCGGACAAAAAGTAGTTTTCGACATGTTAATCCCGCATTCCCCGCTGCCGGTGAAGCGGGCGGAAAAGCTGTTCCGCTGGAATGTCGAAAAACATCTTGACGCATGCCGTAAATTCTGGCAGGGCAAACTTGAGAGCGCTGCTCAGGTGCAAGTCCCGGAAGTGGCGGTTGACGAACGGATCAAGGCCGGATTGCTGCATTGCGATCTGGTCACTCTCGGCATGGAGCCTGACGGTCCTGCGCTGGCCACTATCGGCTGGTATGCCCCGATTGGCACTGAAAGCGCTCCGATTATCCAGTTTTACGACTCGATGGGCTGGCATCAGCTTGCTGAACGCTGTATTCAGTTCTTTCTTGAGCGCCAGATGGAAAACGGATTTATCCAGAATTTTGCGAACTATCAGAGTGAAACCGGTCCATTTTTGTGGACTGTTGGCGAACATTTCCGCTATACCCGTGACATTGCCTGGTTGAAACTCGTTATGCCGAAATTGAAAAAAACGGCGGCTTATTTACTGGCATGGCGCGAACGCAATAAACGTCCGGAGCTTAAAGCTACCGGCTGTTACGGCCTGGTTGACGGCAAAGTCGCTGATCCTGAAGATTTTTTTCACTCCTATTTTCTCAATGCCGGAACTTATATCGGCTTGTCCCGGATGGTTGAGATGACATCGGAACTTGATCCGGCTTATTCCAGGAAGTTGAAAAAAGAAGTAAACGCTTACCG
>CAIJKT010000904.1 GCA_903821255.1 uncultured Lentisphaeria bacterium
AGGCGCCTTCACCCATGCTCCATACATTGATTTTCCAGGTCGTGAGATTATCAGGAAAATCAAATGAGACTTCCGCTTCCCCGGACGAATCAGTCTGAATGTTTGCAGACCATAAAAGCGCATCCGCAAAATTCTTTCTTACGGCAACCGGACCGGCAGCGGCTTCCGCTTCAACCGCATCCTGCGGTCCGGACTTATTAACAGCAGCAGCCATCAGCCTGGAGCCGCCAGCCATTGCTTTGCCGTTTTCCCTTTTGCCGCCGAAAATGTCACCTAAAACTCCGAGCGGGCGCAAGGCAACCTCGTTCTTTTCATACATATTATCAAAAACGTAACCAAGATTGCAGGAGCTTTTTTCGTAATAATAGCGCTTCCACCCCCAGAAAAAGGATTTTATATCCATGATATTCGAACCGCCGCTGATGTACTCAACGGCCTTGTCATAACCCGTCGCGACCAGTCTGGCGGATTTAACCGGATTGCCTTCCTGATCGGTTACTTTCAACGTTATTTTTGCCTTCTGTGACGGTTTATACAACTTCCCCGCGGATGTCACCGTCACTTTCAGAACTTTCTTCTCGGGCGGAACAATTATTTGTTTCACCTCCCGGTTCAATCTGCCGTCGGATACAGTCCATGCCTCAATAAAAATATTCGGCATATCGGAATTGCGTATGCTGACGGAAGCAGTAACATTTTTATCGCGAACATCAAGCACTTCCGGTAGCGCTGAATCGTTTTCCGACGACGCCCGCGTGAAAAGCAGCACGGTGGATTCCCGCTTTTCAGTCCCGATGATCAATTCAGCGGTTTCACCCGGGTGATATTCATTTTTTTCCGCAATAATTTCAACAGGATTAAAAGTTAGCTCATCATAGAGGATTTTTTCTCCGAAAACCCGCAGCAGGCATTTGCTCCGGATAGTATTGTTCCCGGTATCGGAAACATCGCATATGATCCGGTACTGTCCGGCGTCTCCCACTCTGAATTTCAACATCCCCCCATTTTCATCCAATGTGATTTTAGCTTCCTTGTCAACGGTCTCTTCCGCGACGCCCTTTTTGCCCGTCGTAATCCTGAATACTTTTATCATCCCGGTTCCGGAGACATTTTTACCGTCGGCAGTTACAGCCCGCACATTCAGCACCGCATAATTGTCAGTACGGTAGTATCCTTTATCCAGCCAGCAGTAAACTTTGAACGGCTTTCCTGATGTAATGAAAGATTTTTTAGCAACTACCGTATTCAATGACACATCTGCGACCTCAGCCGATATCTCATACCGGCAGTCGATATTACCATAAAATACTTTAACCGGCGCGGTATCTATGGTCAGAGACAAACGGCCGTTTTCATCGGTGCGGGCTTCATTCTCCATAACCAGTTCAGGCGGAAAATCGCCGGGGTATGGAATAATGGCGGTTTTGGCGCCTGACGCCGGGCCGGCTGTAAAGCCGTCTCCGTACAGCCAGTTCCACGGGCCGGGCTGTACCCAGTTTTCCGGCTGGGAATAACGCATAACCTTGTATTTCACTCTGGCGTTCGCCACCGGCGCATTAAAATAATAATCCGCCTTCAATGTCACATTGAAACTGTCGCCGGTTTTAACCGGTTTCTCAGGGCCGTCCAACTGCACTTCATATTCAGGCTTGCGATACTCCTCGACCCGGAATGAACAATATCCGCCGAGCTGTTCGATATATATATAATAACTGCCCAGTTCCGCATTTGCCGGAATCGCAAAACTTCCGTCAAGCGCGGCGTATTGATCCGCCTGCATATCTTTTTCAAATACTTTCTGTCCGCGCGGCGAATTGATTATCACTTTGCATGATTTCCCGGCATAATCCATCGCATTCACGTTGCCGTACCCGGCATTGCTGATCCAATATTTGAAAAACATCTTCTGACCGGGGCGGTAGACCGGACAGTCCGTGATGCAGAAAACTTTTCTCAGTGCGTCGTCTTCTTTGACCGCGTCACCATTTCTATAAAAATAGGAAAAACCCTGCACCGCATTCCTGCCGTCGGCGGTTTTCACCTCGACCATATAGGAATAATTCCGCCGGAGTAAATTGGTATCAAGCAGATAAAAACCGCGTTCATTGGCAATCGCTTTGAATTCGTGCGTAATGACTCTGAATTTGCGGCCGAGCTGCTTCTGTTCTTCAGGATTGCTTATAAATTCATTGATATAACCGAAAAAGGATAATTCAGCGTTTGGAATGATCCTGCCGCCGGCCGCATCCATTATCACATACAGTCTTGAATTGCCGGAAGACCTTTCAGCAATCACGGTATCGGTAATCCACAAAATCTGCAATGAGGTATTGCCCTGAGGCAGTGAAGCCTTAACCAGATACACTCCGGCCTGCTTCAACGGAACTTTAATATTGGCAACCACATCCATATTATCCAGGCCGGGATTAAGCTTTTCCTTCCAGACGGCAAGCTTCTGTTTCCGGTACTTCTGCTCATTCCGGTTCAGCAGCCAGTTGCCGACAGATTCAGGCGAAATACCGCGGGAGTTCGATTTATCAGTATTCAGCATGGATTGAAGAGAAGTTTTGATGTCGTTTATGAACTCGTCAAGATCCACCCGGTAAACTTCGACATTCGCCTCCAGGGCATTCCGGTATCTGAAATTCAAAACCGGCTCCTTGCCCGCCGGAAATACTCCCGCCTGCATAAAACATCCCAGGCTGCCGGTAATCTGCTCAAGCGCAGCTTCCCTGAAGCCTTCATTGCCGCGCCCGAATGCGGCTATTCCCGATTTCCAGAATTCAGCCGCTTTTTTATACTGCTTCCGGTCAGTGAAGATTCTGGCAAGGTTGTCCATGGCATCCGCGGCACAGGAATCGCCGGAAGCCGCCATTTCTCTGAACATTTTTATATAATTAAATTCTTCCGGCAGTTTGAAGCGCTTAATCCCGCAGGCCAGTCTGGCGATTGTCTCGTCTTCCGGCAGTTGCTGAACAGCAAAAGGGCTGTCGGCGGTGGATGTGGTTTCCGCAATATTAAACAGGTTCCCTATCGTCTGCACACCGAACTGACGGAAAAGAAACAATGCAAAATCCAGTTTAGATTTTTTGTAACCGTTCTCCCCTGCCGTCGCCAATGCCAGACGCCAGCGCTCGCCGTCGTTTGCCGCCATTTCAAAAGACTTCGGCATTTTGTAAAAAACCGGATTGCCTTTCGTGTCAACCGGGGCGCCGGAAATTGAAATCCGCCCCATGACAAAATGTCCGAATACTCTTTCAAAATCCGGAGTCGCCGAAAGCTCGGTCAGATATTGCAGTTTATAGGAATTATTCCCGGCCCGGCCGTCCATCAGCGCCTGGGACAGCGTAGTATAAAACTGTCTTTTCACGGAAGATTCGGACGCGCCGGCGCCGTTGACTGCTTTCATCAGCAAACGCAGCGCGAATACGCGGTCGCGTTCAAAAGCGCTGACACTTTCGCCGCCCGCATTTGAATAACCGCGGATAAACTGGCCGCCAATGAGAAAGCCGTCATGAACTATCTTCAGGTATGCGGCGGCGGCGGCATGCAGCATTTCCGGATTGGCGGCGTGTCTTTGCAGCACCGTTGCAGTGAAATCGTCAAATGCATCAACGTTGCCGGCTTTGATCAGACAAGCTACTGCATTTAAATAATATTTATTGATTCCGGGAGTGTCTTCCGGCGCTTCCGCAAGCAGTTTTTTATATTGTACAAAAGCATCCCGGACATTGCCGTTATGCTGCATTTTCTCCGCCTCCGCTAACGCACCGGACGTATCCACATTCTCCGCCCGGACGGAAATGACGCCGCCTGCAATGCACAGCGAGAACAACAAACTTATTATCTTTTTCATCATCAAAATTGCCTGCAATAAAAATATTCCAACTTTCTTTTCATTAAAATAGACCCTGAAGAGGACAAATTCTTAGATAAAATTATAAAAAAATCAAAAAAAAGCAATCAGCGCTTTCAGGCAAATATCCGAATTATGCTGAACGATAGATTGAAATACTCTTATAAAAACACTATATTGGGTCTATGTAAAAATGGAAACGGATGGCTGCTTTTCATCATTACTGCAAAACTCTGAATCGTCCTTAAAGATAAGATTATTAATCTATGAATACCAATGCTGTGACTGAAGCGCCGCAGAAAAAAAAGAACCGGAAAGTCAAAGGCCTGTTCAGGATTTGGCTGGAATTTATTCCGTTCTGGTTTCTTTACATGTTTATCCGGATGCTGCCGCTAAAAGCCGCATACGGGCTGAGCAGTTTTCTGTTCAAAATATTG
>CAIJKT010000905.1 GCA_903821255.1 uncultured Lentisphaeria bacterium
ACCACCAAAGTGAAAGAATATCTGCGCTACGATCCGGTTGATTTCAAGGTCAATCAGGAAGTTGACGTCCTGGTGATCGGCTTCAATGACATCGGCATTGACGTCATTGTCAACGGCGCATATTCCGGCATGCTTTACCGCAATGAGGTTTTTAAGATTATCGAAGCCGGTGACCGTGCCAAAGCTTATGTCAAGAAGATTCGGGAAGACGGCAAACTGGATCTGGCGCTGCAGCCGCAGGGCTATCGCGCAGTCGTGCCGACCGCCGCGGAAAAGATTCTGGATGCGCTGAAATACTACAACGGATTTCTGGCGGTGAATGACAAAACCACGCCCGCCGAGATCGAACGCCAGTTTCACATGAGCAAGAAGACCTTCAAAAAAGCCATCGGCAGTCTTTACAAAGCCCGCATAATCCAGGTCGAAGAGCGCGGCATAACTCTCATCAAGACTTGAATCACTGATTTTTCAGGACAATTGCCCCTGGGATGCGGCGCGGTAATGACGCGGGGAGCGTCCGAATTTCTTTTTGAACTGCCGCGTGAAATAATTGGAATCGTGAAATCCGGTATTTAGTGCTGTTTCAGAAATATTGCAATCGGAATTAAGCAGCATTTCCGCCGCTTTACGCAGACGCAGATTCAGCAGGAAATCTATCGGACTCTGCCCGGTGGCGTCTTTGAACACCAGCAGCAGATTGTTTTTAGACATGCCGGACAGCCGGGCGAGTTTATCCAGATTCCAGTTTTTGGCGTAATCTTTTTCCAGCAGCCCGATCAGTTTCCCGAGGCGGAGCAGCCCTTTGCGTTTGTATGACATCGCCTGCGCTGAATACTGCCGTGAAATAAATACAATCAGCGCCACCAGATGCCCGAAAACCGCGGCATTTGCGCCGCTGGCGTTGTCCCGGATTTCAGCCTGCATCTGCCGGATGATTTCTTCAACCGCCGCCAGTCCGGCGGGATCGAGTTGAAGATGGCTGGTGAACCGGTGGCTGCGGCGGTACGCCGGTTCCAGGTGGAAAATTGCCTGATAGCCGGGAATCTGCCGCAGTTCCGATTCCGGCAGGGCCAGCCGGGCAGGGGAGAACATCACATTATAATGCTCCATGTCGTTGCGTTCCACAAAGTAATGTTCAATATTCCCCTGAATCAGGAAAACATCGCCCGCCGTTACCGGATAGTCAACCCCGTCGATATGGTGTACGCCTTTGCCCCTGGCGATAATCACCAGTTCGGAAAAGTCATGGCGGTGTAAAGCAGCGGTCAAGTCATGCGGATGCTGAAAGTCCAGGCTCCGTCCGAGATGCTTGACCATTACCGGGAAACCGCCTTTCCCGAAATAATAATCGCCTTTCGCCATTACCGCATTCGACATATTACCGCCTTTTTTGTGAGATAATACTGGTTTTTAGTTATAAAGTCAAGGATAACTGCTGGGAAAGCAGTATATTTGTGATATTAAATAATCATAATCCGGAGGTAACGATGAAAACTTATTTTCCTGAAATTAAGCAATCGGTCAAATATGCAGGCCCGAAATCCAGTGATCCGCTGACGTTTAAATTTTATGACGCTGACAAAAAAGTCGGTGGCAAGACCATGCGGGAACATCTGCGCTTTGCCGTTGCCTATTGGCATACGTTCAAAGGTGCGGGTGCGGATATTTTCGGCGCCGGTACTTTCCGCCGGCCATGGTTGTCCGCCGGAAATCCGATGAAGGCGGCCGAGGATACGCTGGACGCCGCTTTCGAATTCACCGCCAAGCTGGGTGCGCCTTATTACTGTTTCCATGACCGGGATATTGCGCCGGAAGGCAAAGATTTTGCCGAATCCTGCAAAAATCTCGACAAAATCGTGGCAAAGGCCGCCAAACTGCAAAAAGCCACCGGTGTTAAACTGTTGTGGGGTACAGCCAATCTCTTCAGTCATCCCCGTTACGCCCACGGCGCCGGAACCAATCCCGATGCGCATGTGTTCGCCTATGGCTGCGCCCAGGTCAAACACGCCATGGATGCCACGCTGGCGCTCGGTGGCGAAAATTATGTGTTCTGGGGTGGACGCGAAGGCTATGAAACCCTGCTGAACACCGACTATTGCCATGAACAGGAGCAGTTCGCCCGGTTTCTGTCGATGGCGGTGGATTATAAGCGGAAAATCGGCTTCAAAGGAACGTTCCTGATTGAACCCAAGCCGCACGAGCCGACCAAACATCAATACGATTTCGATTCCGCCACCGTGCTTGGTTTTTTGCAAAAACACGGTTTGCTGGAACATTTCAAACTGAATGTCGAGGCCAATCACGCGACGCTGGCAGGGCATACTTTCGAGCATGAGCTGACCGTGGCTTCCGCCGCCGGCAAGCTCGGCAGCATCGACGCCAATACCGGAGATCCGCAGCTCGGCTGGGATACCGACCAGTTCCCGTCCAATATCTACAGCGCGGTTTACGCCATGCTCGTGGTGCTGAAGCAGGGTGGTATCGGCAGCGGCGGTTTGAATTTCGACGCCAAACCGCGCCGCGGTTCGACCGATACGGTCGACTTGTTCCACGGACACATCGGTGCGATGGACACGTTTGCCCGCGCCCTGCTGATTGCCGACCGCATCATCAAGGACGGCGTCATTGCCGGATTTATCAAAGACCGCTATGCCGGCTTTGAAAAAGGTTACGGCGCGGATGTCATCAAAGGTAAATCGTCGTTCGACAAGCTGGAAAAAGTCATCCTGGACAAAGGCGACCCGGAATTGAAGAGCGGCCGCCAGGAAATGCTTGAAAACATCATCAATCAGTATATAGTCTGACAAACATTATTCACAGGGTTTTATATGAGCATTTATCTCGGACTGGACAGCAGTACGCAGAGTTTGAAGGCGGAGATCATTGACGCGGGAGCGGGCAGGGTGATCTGTTCGGAAATCGTGAATTTCGGCAAAGATCTGCCGGAATATAACTGTCCGAACGGTTTTCTCGAAAATCCCGACCCGCTGGTCAAGCATGCCGACCCGCTGATGTGGGTTGCCGCTCTCGATCTGCTGTTCGCCCGGCTGCAGCAACAGCATGCGCCGCTGGCTGAGATCAAAGGTATCAGCGGTTCCGGACAGCAGCACGGCTCAGTTTATCTGAATGATAATTTCGGGAAAATACTCGCGGAACTTACTCCGGCAAATAAATTAGCGGAACTGCTGGCCCCGGCGCTTTCCCGCAAGACCTCGCCGATCTGGATGGACCGGGCGACCAATGCGGAATGTACTGAATTGCAGCGGCAGTTCGGACACCGGATGCAGCAGGACACCGGCTCTCCGGCGATTGAACGCTTCACCGGTCCGCAAATTCGCAAATTCGCGAAGGACGAACCGGAAAACTATCGTCATACCGCGCAGATTCACCTGGTCAGTTCATTTATGGCCTCGGTACTGTGCGGAAAAAGTGTGCCAATTGATTTCGGCGATGGTGCGGGCATGAATCTGCTGAATCTCAATACCCTGAAATGGGATCAGGAGATTGCTGATTTTACCGCGCCTGGCCTGCCCGGCAAACTGCCTCCGGCGGTAAGTTCGAACACCATTGCCGGCGGCTTGAGTCCGTATTTTACCAAGTACGGATTTAAGCCGGAAACTCCGGTCGCAGTCTGGTCGGGTGACAACCCGTGCAGCCTGGTCGGCGTCGGCGCGTCCGAGCCCGGCGTGGCGGTAATCAGTCTCGGCACCAGCGACACCTTTTTCGCGGCAATGCGGGACTTCAAGACTGACCCGGCCGGTTGCGGTCACGTTTTCGGCAATCCGGCCGGCGGATTCATGAGCCTGATCTGCTTTACCAACGGCTCGCTGGCAAGAGAGAATATCAAAGCGGCATGCGGTGTTTCGTGGCGTGACTTTGACCGTCTGGCGGAACTCGCGCCTCCCGGCAATCATGGCAATCTGCTGCTGCCGTATTTCACCGCCGAAAGCACTCCGCTGGTATTGAAGCCCGGCGTAAAATATCACGGCACGGAAGAATTCTGTTCCGGTGGCAGTGATAACTCTGTGAAAATCAGGGCAATCCTGGAATCCCAGACGTTGACCATGAAACTGCATTCCCGCTGGATCGGCGAGGATTTCAAGCGCATCCGCATCACCGGCGGCGCATCGGAATGCCGTTCTTTCCGGCAAATCCTGGCTGATGTGTTTCAGGCGGAAATCGAAAAAATCGCCGTTGCGGATTCCGCCGGTCTCGGCGCCGCGCTTCGCGCCGCCAGTGCGGCAGGAAAAATCCCGTTCAATGAATTGTATGAAAAGTTCACGGCCGCCGCCGAGTCGGTCAAGCCGAATCCGGCCAATGCCGGAGTGTACGCTGCCGCACTTCAAGTTTTTGCCAGTCTGGAGAAACCTTGACCTGACTGTGCAGGTCAGGCCAAAGCAAAACTGAAAGCGTCAGACTCTGTCTTGCATTTCAGAGGTTTTTATTTTTTACTGATCCATCAAATCCTTATTAACTCTTTCTGCTTTTGCGCTGCGCTTTCGTTTTTTCAGCATTGGATGATCATATTTGTGCTGTATATTCAGCGCCGTAATCCGCTGTTTCAATGCCGGATCTTCAATCCGGCCGGCATCAGTCTCAGGCGGCATAATGCTGATAAAACCAATATCTTTGAAATGGTACTTTTCCGCACTGGTACACTCATATGCGTGGTAGGTGGGAACCGGTACGCCCGCTTCCATCATGGACTTGAGCTTCTCAAGGCGCTTTTCGTAAATGTCACGCGGATTAACATTTTCTTTTGCGCAGATTGTCGCGGCCATACCGATAACTTCCCCCAGCATGCCTAATGTGCGCATCACGCGGACGCAGGAAAACGCAATATGCGAAGCGCTGATATGGCGACCACCCAGAAACAGGTTTTTAACATCCCTGGCATAAAGACAGCGGTACGGGACTGGATATGGTTTGACGATCCCGCGATGATAGGCGCAGGAACGGAAAGGCTCCTTAAACTTTTGCTCATTTTCCGGATCAGGAAAGTGAAGGTCCAGATCCCATGTCATTGCGCCGGTCGCATCGGGATGAACGACGTGATTCTCGATGTCATTCTGATTTAAGATATAGTCTCCGGTCACACGGTAACTCTCTCGCTTTCCGCCGATGGGAGAAACCCACAAAAGTGTGTCACAGGCCCATTCCGCCTTTCGTTTGGAATGGTTCTTCAAGTAAGACCAGTTCGCATAAACAGCCATCATGCCGTAGTCACGGATATATTCCGTATCTTCAGCCTGATTGCGGTATTGCCCCGTTTCCCATTCCCAGTCTCCCCCTCGAATATAATATGCGTTTGCTTCATTGAATGGAATACCCCAGTCAATGTCGGGAAATACAGTAGGCATGTCCGACTTGCCGGAAGTCCATAAAACCGAAAGTCCCATGACTTGATTGTCCCCCTTCACGGGAGCAAGCGATTCATTGAATACCGCCCTGGCTTCGCGTCCGTACATCACTTCCGCTCCCATCATGCGCGCAATAACGGCGTCACCGGTACAGTCGGCAAAGAACCGCGCCCGGTAACGGGTTTCTGCCCCGGTCAGGACGCTGCGGGTGATGAACGCGGCGATTTTCCGCGGGTCACCGTTGTCTTTCTCCACGGCAATGACGCGCTCATTCAGAACTAGTTTGTATTGATTTTCGGATTGCAGTCTGAAAACATTCGCTTTCCGGGTGTCTTCATAATTTTCCGCTGAAAAAGTTCCACCACCGCCAAACACGGGACCGATTTCCGCAACAACATTGCCCAGGCGCGGGTAGGGGGCCGTGTGCGTAAATCCGCCCAGGCTGACGCGTACCTCTGAACTGTTACATCCGCCAAGAACCGGCCTGTCCTGAATCAAAACAACTTTTGAACCTGTCCGCATGGCGGCGAGAGCCGTGCATATCCCGGCTATTCCGCCGCCGGCAACCGCCAAGTCATATACGACAGGATCATCACTACAGACGGTTTTCCTGATTTCTTTGCGGAATACGGCAAGCTTATGTTTATCATTTTCGGGCAGTGCATCAGTATCTGATGTCAGGTACAGCGCATCGCAGCGTCCGTTAAAACCGGTCAGGTCGTGCAAAGCAACTTTAGCCCGGCCTTTCTTCAGGGTGACCATCCCCGCTTTCTGCCATCCCCACTCAACGCCATTTGTTCCCAGTGTTTCAGGCAGACTCTTGCCGTTAATTTTAACCTTAAAAATACCAGCCGGAGTTCCGCGCTTCCAATGAGCCGTCCAATCGCGTGTGCGAACCCAGACCGTATACAGACCACATTCGGGGATGGTAAAAGTTGTTTCAGCGTCAGTCACGGGTATGCCCATGCCGTGCGCCATAACATACGCCGACCCCATTTGCGCCATGGATTGCTGGTCTACCACCCAGCCGCCAAGCGTATCAAAAGATTCCGCCTCAAGCCAGATACTGGCTGCCATATCCGCCTCCTGTTGTGAGTTGCTGATTAGAAACTGCCCAAACTGTTACATTGGTGATATATCTTGAATCATCGGCAGAATGCTGATATCCGGAATTGCCAGATGGTCAGGCATCTCAATGATTTCTCTTATCAATTTTCCCAGGTCATCGGGGGAAATGCACTTTTTGTTTAATTCCGGATTCTCCGCCGCCCCTGAAATGTTTGCCGCCTTATTAAAAGCGGTCTGTCCCCACGAGGGCGTCACGCAGGTTACACGTACATCATACGGACGAAGTTCCGTATAAAGCCCGTGACTGAATTTTGCCAAACCTGCTTTGGCGGCGGTATAAACACTCCAGCACGGCCAAGCATAAAGCGCACATATGCTGGAAATATTAATAATCATTCCCTGCCGCCGCGCAGTCATTATTCCGGCGGCACGCCGGCAGCCGAGAATCACTCCGGTAAGATTCGTATTTATGGTATTTATAATGTCGTCATCATTCTGCTGCGATACTGGAACAATACGGCCGCCTGAGCCGGCATTATTAATAAGAATATCTATATCGCCAATAGTTTCAAACACTCGATCCCAGTCAGAGCCAGAAGTCACATCCGCCTTTATCGCCAAAACATTAAGCTCCGCAGCCGTTTTGTCAAGCTTGGCCTGTTCGCGTCCTGTTATCCAGACTTTCGAATCAGTCGTTTTAAGCGCCTTGGCGATTCCGAACCCATATCCGTCAGAACCGCCCGTCACGAGAATATTCCTGCCCTTTAAATCCATATCAGCCTCCTGATTTATAAAAATTTAACACTAATTTCACCCGCATATTCCTTGACCAGCGCAGCATATGTTTTCATTATCTTCTCCGGCATGCGTGAACTCGGACCGCTTATCCAGATCGCCGCGACAGGATAATCCAGATAGTTGAAAACCGGTGCGCCGACACATCTTATCTCTTCGATCTCCTCGCCGCGGTCGAAGGCAACGCCAGATTCTTTGACCCTCGCCAGTTCCAATTCCATGGCAGATATATCAGTAATAGTTTTTGAATTGAAAACTGTATATGAAATGGCATTTATTATAGACTGCTTTTCTTCTTCGGGGAGATATGCAAGCATCGCTTTGCCCGGAGCCGCCGTATGTAACGGAAAATGATGTCCCACTTGAACTGTAACCTTTACAGGATGACTTGAAACAACCTCTTCGAGCACCACCCCTTCATTGCCGTGACGCACTGCGATAAGCACAGTTTCGCCGCAGACATCGCGAAGCTTTCGCATCGCGGACAGCGACTTCTCAAGAATGCCGGATTCATCAATTGCTTTATACCCCAAAGATAAAAGCTTTCGGCTTAACCGATATAAATCATTGCCTTCCCGAACTACATATTTGCGCTCCAGAAGTGTCATCAGCATCCGGTAAAGACTTGCAGGGGGAAATTTTAATTCCGCCATATTGCCGATTGAAAGCCCTTCAGGATGTTCCGATAACAATTCAATAACTTTCAGTCCGCGATACAGCGCAGGAACAATATATTGCTTGTTTAATAATTCTTTTTCCGATAAAGACTTCTTCATAATATTATTTCCCTGCTTTATTTATATAATATCACATATAATATATGATATCAATAGTGATAAATAAAAAACAGCAAAAAACATACTGCGGTTAACGATTCATGGTGATATAAAGGAACTTGAAAATAGAATGTTTGCCTCTATTTTATATAAACTGCTCAAACAGGGGGGAATTTATGAAACGCGGATTTTTGATTATTGGACTTTGTTTATTCAGCACATTATCACTTCTGGCGGACGCGAAGTTATACACCATCGGCACCTGGAATATGCAATGGCTTGGCGGCAATGAGGATACGCTGGATGATACGGCTAACCTCAATCGTTATGTATCACAAATTCTGGATTCCAGGGCTGCGCTTTTTGCAATTCAGGAAATCGCGCCGTCACTCTCTGAAAAGGGAGTCGTAAAATGCCAGTACCTTGATCTTATCGTTGCGGAGTTGAAAAAAAGCAGTAAAGGCTGGACTTACTACATTGATACCAAGAATAAATCTCAACG
>CAIJKT010000906.1 GCA_903821255.1 uncultured Lentisphaeria bacterium
CCTACTCTACCGCTGAGCTATGTCGGAGCGTATTTCAGGATGTTTTCCTGAAGTGAGCCAATATATTAACACTTAACTGAAAAAAAACAAACATCTATAGCTGTTTTTTTTCATTTTTTTTCAAAGTTTATATTCCGCTTCTTTAACATAAACCGCGCCGCTGTTACTTAACTGGCTGGAATATAGCGAGAAAGAGCTGACGTTGAATTCCGGCAGGCCCAGCGAGGAAAACTTTGCGGTCAGAGAAGTAATCAGTTCATTATTCGGATGCGATTTAAAACGCAGCAGTGTTACATGCGGGACGAAGCCGCGGTTTTCCGGCGTCAGGCCGATGGCTGATTTGAGTACCGCATCAACCTTTTGTTTGAGATCAAGCAATGCCGCTGATTCATGAAGACCGAACCAGAAGATCGACGGTTTGGCGGCATCCGGGAAGAAGCCGGTGCCGTCAGGACGCAATGTAAAAGGCGATGCGGAAATATCGTTCAGGCATCCGGTTACCCGGTCGAACTGATCAACATCCACTTCCCCGATAAAACGCATGGTCAGGTGAATCTGCCTGGCGGATATCCATGGCAGTCCGGGAAATGCTTTCTGGGCTTTGAGCAATGCGATTTTATGCTCTTCCGGCATATCAACCGCTACGAATAGTCTGAGTCCATTGCTTTCTGAAATCATAACAAATGTCCTGTTGATTTTTTATAATCTACTTGTAAAACTCCGGTTAAGGATGTAAATCAAAACAAACCTATTTAGGAACAGCTATATGGATAAAATAATCATAAAATGTTTGAAAGTAAAGTCCATAATTGGAACTTTACCGGAAGAACGCGAAAAAAAACAGGAGATTGAGTTCAATATTGAGTTGGATTGCGATCTTGCCGCCGCCGGAAACAGTGATGATCTCAACGATACGGTAAATTATCAGGCGGTGGAAAATGATATCATGACGATGGCGGAAGCTTCGTCTTTTCTGCTGCTTGAACGCCTGGCGGAGGAAGCCGCAAATATTTGTTTGAAATATGATCCGGTCAAGTGTGTGAGGCTGAATATTGACAAGCCGGGAGCGTTGAAACACTCCCGCAGCGTTGCGGTTTGCATTGAACGCAGGAAATAGGAATTAGAAGTTCAGCGTGTATGCTGCAATACTGACCCCGGGTTTAATGTCAGACCATGAAAAACCTTTCGGAAATTCAATGACAATGACCCCGCCCGGCGGCAGAGAGCCGATGGCTTCCGGAGCCAGGTTATTTGCCAGATGCAGGAATGCCGGGTTATGACCGACAATCATTAACACTTTACATGAATCGTCGGTTTGTTGGATGATGTCCAGTATATCATCTTCATCTGCCGTGTAGAGCTCGCTGTCATAGACAATTGAATCTTCTGTGAAGTCCAGTTTGTGTGCGACTTTTTTCGCGGTCTGCATGGCTCTAACAGCGGGACTGGAAATTATCATATCAGGGAAAAGGTCATTTTTTTTGAGGATTTTACCCGCCTGAACGGCTTCCTCCAGTCCGTCTTCGGTCAGGCTGCGTTTGAAATCGGTGGTGCCGTCGTGAACCGCATGTGCATGACGCACAATGATAAGTTTTTTCATAAATTCATCACTCCTGAATAAGCAAACTTGCTTTATTTCATTACTTTCCCGGCTATCGTTTTTTCAATAATATCTGCTGCAATCAAGTGTCTGCTATAGAAATCATTGCGTTTGACAAATTCTATACCATTCTCTCCAATTGACGCCAAATTGCTGTTAAGCATTGCCAAAAGTTCCTGATTTAGTCCCGGCTGTAAGAACGGCTCGGGAATTACCCGGCCGGCGCCGGACTTTTCAATGTATGGAGAATAACCGCAGGCGGCGGTGCATAATACTGGCCGGCCGGCAGTCATGGCTTCCAGCAGAACATTGCCTGCTGATTCGTTGATGGCCGGATGTATCATCAGGTCGGCTCCCGCCAGAAGCGCAGGAATATCGCTGCGTCCGCCCAAAAAAGCTATCTGAGAATCAATGCCCAGGTTCTTCGCCAATTTCATGAATTTTCGCGGATTGTCCTTGCCGGCAATCCACAATCTGGTTTTCCCGCGTACCTTATCCGGCAAGGCTGCTACAGCGCGAATTGAACGGTCAACTCCTTTGGTGATAAAGCCGGAGCCGATTTGAATCAAAACGTATTCATCGGCGGCAATTCCTTCCGTCTTTCTCAAATTTTCCCGGATTGAGGCTGATTCAGGTGTGCGCTGCCGGTCTTCCGGAATTCCCGGCGGCAGCAAATGAAAACGCTGTTCCCGGGTTCCGTAGTGTTTGATATAACCGGCTTTCTGAGGTTCTGCGATATATAGAATCTCTGTTCCGGCAGATGGGTTGAAAATTGCTTCTTCCATGTAAGCGTAAGTTCTGTAACGCGGATTGAATGTCCGGTAGAAGAAACGTTTCTCCGCTTTTTCCGCGAGGCAGTTGTCGCCGGCAAAATAAACATCCAGTTCCGGCATCCGGTTAAAGCCGATTATTCCTGCCGGGCGGCTGGATTTCAGTTCATGCCGAAGCTGCTTATAGAAAGCGATTGCTCTGCCATGATTCGTCATTGCTTCTGCTTTTATCAGGCGGATGTCAAATCCATCAGGGACTGCGCCCTCCCAGGAGCGGGTATAAACAATCACCTCATGGCCGCGTCTGAAGCATTCAGCAGCAATGCGCAGGAAATCTCCCTGCAATCCGCCAAACGGAAAATACTTGAAAATGCAAAAAGCCAATTTCATTTTTATGTAACTTCGTTTATCAATTATTTAATTTATCCATGTATGCATTCTGCGTTAGATGAATTTAAGACAGGCGTTGAAGACATTTTCCTCCGGAATTGATTTGATGTCATTATTCTCTGCAATTATAACCACTTTTTTTTCGCTATTATACGGAGTTAGCCACCTTGCGACATTTTCTTTTTTGAAAAATACAATTGAAGGTGTGCCTACAGCATTGGCAATATGTGCCGGCCCGGAATCTGTGCCGATATATAAATTGGCTTTTTTAATCAGATAGGCGGATTCGTCAATTGAAAATTTTCCGACAAAAGATATCATTTCTGCCGGCTTGAAATGCTTTATCAGTTCATTGTTTTTGTCTTTGTCGGATTCCGTGCCAATGAGAATAATCTGTGCATTCTTGATGCCGATAAGCCTTTTGAATAAAGAAATATAATTTTCAACAGGCCAGTTTTTAGATTTGTCTTTTGATATTATCGAAGAAACAATTATCGGAGTTTCAGAATTCTTTTTGAATTTATCGAGCAATCCGTTGATCATTGCAGGAGTTTCTTGTTTGAAATTATCGTACACTGGAAGTAGTTCTGGCGGGTTTTTAATTTTTATGCCGGATGCTTCAAGTGCGGCATCAATCAATCTGATACTGTTCTCCGTTTCAGTTTTATTTTTGTCAAAAGAAGGTGAGACATTGATGCCCCATCTCCATTTTTCGCGTTTGACAACTCCTTTATCCCAAATATCACGGAATGCTGCAACTTTTTTAGCTCCGCCCATAACCGCCCACGATACTTTGCCTTGATCCTGCGGGGAAACAATAAAAAGGTCGACATGCATTTTTCTGAATTTATAAATAATACGCAACTTCTCTCTCAAAGAACGGTCATGGATCACGATTATATCGTCAACCCAAGGACACTGTTCCGCTATTTCAACGCCTCCGGCATGTTTGCCCAATAAGGTAATTCTGGCATCAGGCAGATTTTCCTTCAAGCGTTTGAGCGCGGGAAGAAATACGATCATGTCGCCTATGTTCTGAAGACGAGAAACAACAATTTGTTTAATATTCATAAATTTATTCCGCATAGCATCATCTGCTTAGCAATTACCGAAATTCAATCTTGTATCTTAATTCCAAGATTTTCTAAATTAACTGGAGCTAAACCAGATATTCCCAATAATTCAAAATATCCTTTAAACTCTGTTGAAAAGAAATTTCCGGACTCCACCCCAAGTCTCTATTAATTTTATTGTTCGATCCGACGATAACCCTGTTGTCAGAGGGCCGGACAAAAGCAGGATTCAGTTCTGTTGTGATTTCAATTCCTGCAATGGAGGCCAGTTCCGCAACCACTTCCTGCAAGGAATGCCCTTTGCCGGAACAGACATTATAAATCTGTCCGCTTTTTCCCTGTGTCAGCAGCAGATAATAAGCACGGACGACATCCCGCACATCTAAGAAATCCCGCACAATATGCAGATCGCCTGTCGAAAGCACTCCATTTTTCCGTCCAGCCTTTTTGATTTCTGCGATCTGTTTCGCAAAAGCGGAAATTACAAAGATGTCTTTCTGTCCTGGTCCGATGTGATTAAACGACCGGGTTATGACCAGATCAACCTCGTAAGAGTCAGCATATACTTTTGATAAAAGCTCCTGAGAAACCCGCGCCACTGCATAAGGGCTTACCGGATCCAGCGGTGACTCTTCAACAAGCGGAAGATGATCCTGGTTGATATTGCCATAGGCCTCTGAAGAACCCACGGAAAGTATCCGGGGCTTAAGTCCCTGCCGACGGATCGTTTCAACCAGATTCAGAAAAACATTCATATTGTTCTGGAAACTTAAAACCGGCTCCTGCCAGCTGAAAGCCACACTGCTGTAAGACGCCAGATGCAGTACATAATCCGGCTGAAACTCTAACAGCACATGCTCAATTTCATCTCTGTTCAGCAGATCGATCCGCTGAAAACTCTGTGTCACATAAGTATTCTTCTTTCCTGATTTATTTTCAGCTAAATCAACACCCATCACATGGGTATCAATTCTGTTTGCTTCAAGAAAATCAATAAAATGCTGACCAACAAACCCGGAAATACCGGTAATTAAAAACTTCTTCATAACAACCCCCTCTCATCGCTAAATAAATAGTTACTCTGGTAAAATGACCGGAGCAATCAGGCTCACCAGTCTTCAAATCAATCCGTCATTACATAAATCTTAATTTCATTATAGAACCCCATGCCCGTGGGTCAATTTTGACATCATATTTTAAATAATCAGCGTACAGAGACGGTCTGTCATTCCTGCTCTACCAGAGATACTGACAGATTATTTTGATTCGACCATAAAATATTTTTCTGTACCATTTTAAAATTACTGACAGTCCAGACCGTCTGCTGCCCGCCGGACGGTACGGTGTATTCAGGATATAATACGATGTATAATGATTTATCAGAGGCATCTGCCACTACCGGATATTTTTTCTTCTCAATTGCCGGAATTTCGGCAGCCGGCCCGAATACAGTCATAATCAGTATGGCATGTTTAATGTCATACGACGATAATTCATTACCGCGTAACCGTGAATCCAGCATATAAAGTACCGGTTTTCGATCTTTCTCCGATGCTGCGGTTTCCATCTTTTTTTCCATAACAGCGACATTAAATACAGTGCCATCGTATATGGCAGTATTGATGATTTGTATTATTGTCGGAACCAGCCATAAGGCTATAACTGCCGCCATGCAGAGAACCCTGATTTTCAAGTTCCGGATTTTACTCCAGATATACTGGTGCCATTGCGGATAACTTGCCGCATACATTATGATGCAGAAAACGGCAAGAGCTAAAAAATAACGCCCATGAGTTTTTTCCGGATGATGAAACGGAAAAATTTTATTTACCATATAGCTATGAAGCAGGTATGCTACGGCA
>CAIJKT010000907.1 GCA_903821255.1 uncultured Lentisphaeria bacterium
AAAGTGTTTGAAACATTAACCATAAATTTATTAAGGAGACTTGAAATCACATCTGATAATCCGAAAAAGTGTTTGAAATCTTAACCATAAAATACATAAGGAAAGGTGAAAATGAAAAAGAGAAATTTTACACTCATAGAACTCCTCGTTGTGATCGCCATCATCGCAATTTTAGCCTCAATGCTGCTGCCGGCGCTGGGCAAGGCCAGAGAAAAGGCGCGCTCTATAAAGTGCCTGAACAATCATAAGCAGATCGGACTTGGCCTGGCACTTTATGCCAACGATCATAAAGACTGGATTATAAAGGTTGCAGATCCAGGCGGGAACATTTTCGGTTATTCCTGGAACAGGATACTCCAAACCCAGGGATATGTGGGGAACAAATGTACTCCGGCTACCGTCAACACCTCCAAAAATAATGTATTCAATTGTCCGACAATCTCGAATCCGAAGGTACAGGCAATATGGAGTGTCACTGACTATGTTGGATATGGCCTCAACTGCTCCACTTCCGGAACTCCCGGCAATTACGGCGAAGACTGGATGACATTCAATCAGCTCAGCAGAGTCAGCAAGCCGGGAAAAAGGCTCAGCGGCTCGGTTTTGATGGCGGATTGCGCTGAAGTAATGTTTTATCCGCATGCGTATAAAAGCAATTATCCTTATGATCAGGCTGCACCTCAGTATAATGTCTATGCATTGCACAACGGTTATGGCAATTTTCTTTTCGGGGACTTTCATGCGAAAGCGATCAAAGCCCCGTTCGGCGCTTCCGGCGCGACCAGCAATTTTCTGATCCCGACTAATTCCATAGATTTTAGAAATTAGCCGGCCGGTGATGGTGGACAGGAAAATTTGCCGGGTGGAGAGCAAGCAACCTGCATCGGTCCCGGTACGGTTTTACCGCAACTGTTGCCGGAATCAAGCCGATTGACTCGCATAAATGACATGGCAAGATTTTTGCCATGTAATTATATTTTATTGTCCACCTTCAGTGCAAAAATACCACCGGCTCTGCCGGTGCGTTCCCAAAAATCTTCAGATTCAAGTGATTTAGAAAAAACCTCCTGTGCTATAGTAACGCATGGTTCGCCAACCACGTTACCAACTAACACAGGAGGTTAAAAATGGCAGATGTGCAAAGTTTATCGCACAGCAAGTGGAATTGCAAATATCACATCGTATTTGCGCCGAAATTTCGTAGGCGGGAAATCTACGGCAAGTTAAAAACCGACATTGGTCAAATCCTGCGCAAGCTTTGCGAGCAGAAGAAAGTGGAAATTTCTGAAGCTGAAGCGTGTCCGGATCATATTCACATGCTGTTGAGTATTCCGCCAAATTTGAGTGTAGCACAGTTTATGGGCTACTTGAAAGGGAAAAGTTCGCTAATGATCTTTGACCGTCACGCCAACCTGAAGTACAAATACGGGAACAGACATTTCTGGTGCCGTGGTTACTATGTCGATACGGTTGGTCGCAATAAAAAAGCAATTGAAGAATACATAAAAATCAGTTGGCCGAAGATTGCGCACTGGAGCAAATGACGTTTAAAGAATATATTGCCCCGTTTACGGGTGGCAAGAATATTAAGGCATTTAGCGGCGGCCAGTGAAATAGATGCGGCTGGCGAACCGTTCAGAGCCCCTGATGGGGCTGCCGGTAATATGCCCTTCTAGGGCTGGTGCATACCACCAGTTCAACTGGTGGTTTTGATTAGATACCACATCTTTCATACTTACGGTATGCTTATATCGCTTCGGTTAGTTTTATTAAAGCCATGTTCCGGCTTTCGCGGCTCACGGATTATTTTCATTATTTTTTTTATTAAAGTATACCTATTGATTGTTGACAATATAGAAGTATTCGTTTATAATATAATCAGCCAGTGTAAATAATAAGGGAAAAAATGTAATGTCCGTTCATCTTTTCGCCGCGCGTAATGTTTTATAATCCTAAATTGCTGAGAAAATATGGTTGTTCCGAGGTGTGCTGGTTTTGATGACTGGCAGACCGTACCGCTGCCGGTAATAGAAGGAGACGCGGACATAGTGCCCAGGCAACCGATTTGATTTGCGTCTGCAATATGAAAAAAGTATATATCGATGAGTTTTACAATTAGTTTAAAAATGGAGGTGTTTATGATTAAGAAAATGTTCTGTGGATTTGTCGCGCTGATAGCGGTAATAACTGTTTCTGCGATGCCGTCTTATGACGATGTGCTGGTAGTTGTCAATGACAAATCGGCTCAATCACTCGAAATCGGCGATTATTTCAAAAAAGCACGCAAGATCCCGGATATCAATATTTGCCATATCAGCGTAAAAGACCTTCAGGCTCAAGGGTTCAATGAATGTGGTAACATGCCTCTTGTTGATAGGGATTCGGCAGTAGCGGCAATAAAGAAATATCTGAGTGACAATAGTCTGACGGACAAAATCAATTATATTGTATTGACGCGTGGAATTCCTTACTTTTCCTGGAATGATCCTGCCGGTTCATCTAATTATCAATTGTTCGACCTGTATTTGCTTTTCCAATTATCAGAATCGGCGGTTACCAGTTCGATCCCTGATGTTTTTACATATAATAAATATTTTTATTACATTGAAAGCAATTATGATAATCAGATTGATTACAAGTTTACACAGAAAAAATACGGCTATTATATCATTTCCCGACTTGATGGCCCTGGCACGGTCAATATTAAAAAAATGATTGACAGCACCGGTTATCCGGCATATCAGTCGTATAAAAAACCGATCAAATTCTTGACCATGACACCGGTTTTTCCATATTATCCAAACGTTGCCGCAGAGTTCAAAAAACGCGGCAATATTAATATAGTCGCGCCAGATTTGAAAAATGGTCAGGTTGTGGCTGATATCGGGCAGGACATCATGTTTGGATACTGGAACCGAGTGGATTTCTCCTATCCTGCTGTTACTGGGCTTGAACTTTTCGGTCCATATTATGGAACATCTTTCTATGGGGATTCCGATGTTGAATACTATTATCCGAATATTTACTACGACTTAACTTTTATGCCCGGTTCAATGATCATGTGCTTCCGCTCGTGGCCAGCGCGTGATAACCACCGGATGTATGGCGGAATGTTTAAATTCGCCCCAGCCGCAGCTTCCAAGTTGACTGATTATAAGAAAAGCGATGGTAGCGACATGAAGTTCAGGCATATGAGTTGCGTTGAATACGACCCTGTCAACAACTGGGTATGGTGCGGCACCGGCGACAATCCATTGCTTGTAAATAAAAGTTATTCCTATTCGGACCTCAGTGACCAAACTGCTCACAAATATGAGTCCGGACGAGGTGGCGGCATCGCGATTTTTGATCAAGCCGGAAATATTCAGAATCATTTAAATAAAGGTAACAGTCCACTGGTGAATAACCGCGTTACTAAAATTGCCTATGACAAATACGCCAACCGTATGTGGGTGGCACATTACGGAGGTATTCAGTATTATGATCTTGCCAAGAAAACATGGTCGGAAATTCCGGCTCTGAAAAATGATTTTGCCGCGGCTTGCGGCATTTATGTTGACTCTTATGACACAGACAAAGTATATTTTTCCTTTTACTATTCAGGCTCCTCTCTCAAGAACAGAAACTGTTCGTTGCTGGCGAACGCGGATACCAATATTTTTGAATATAGCAAAAGTGCAGGGACAATAAAGAGCTATTTGCTTGAAAGTAGCGTCTTAGGAATTTTCCCGCTGATAGCCAAAACTTCTGCCGATACCTTATGGGTAACCAAGAATATTGATTATCTATACAAATATGACCTGAAGACCGGCAAGGTACTGGAAAAAATAAATATCAAAGACCAGATTACTGAAATCGCGGCACTTGCCGCAGGCGACACATATGCTCTCCGCCCGCCCAGTGCCATCAGCACAATTCCCGGAACTAAAACTGTTCTGGTTGCGACTGCATGCTATTATACTTATAAAACTCCGCCAGCAAAAGGCGCTGATGTAGTTAAAAATTATGTGCTACGGATTACGGATAATGGCGCTGGCGCGAGTACTGTTGAATTAATTAACTGTGATTTAATGAACAACTGGGTGGCCGGTTCTCGTAACACTATTTGGTCGCTGATTACTGATCCAACAAATCTAAACACGGTATATATGTCTCTTGCAGACCGGGTTGCTTACGCCAGTGGCTATCCGCAAGTAATACTAAAATCCGCAGATCAAGGAAGGACTTGGACAGATTTGACCCCTACCGCTGCCGATAGGATACCGCTAAAAAATCTTAGTGAGCTAGCGATTGACCCTGACGGAATAATCTATGGAGTACGAGGATATAATACTAACGATCAAACAAATTTCTCCGACTTCATAGCCTTTGGGGTTTCCGCTTTTGGCGGCGGCCTGTCTCACGGCAGTTTTACTTACAATCCCAATCCGGCCCCCGCCCCTTCAGGAGGAACTGTTGTTACCGGCATATATAGTTCGACGACAGACGCGGAAGGGGAAGCTTATAGCATGATGTTCATGCTGCTTGACGGATATTATTACGGCGAAGCAAGATTTGGCATATTCAAGCAATATCCGGCCACAGGCGGTGCTGGTTACGTTGCCCATATGCTGGTGTTCGAACCCAAATGCGCGCCGTTTGCGCCGCGGGTGGATGAGGAAAATATGAAGTCTCAGGTTATTAATAAGACAACCATTGAAATTCCGTTGTTCAGTCCCGGCCTGCCGCCCGACCTGGACGGCTTTATTCCTGAGACGATCAATGCGAATACGGTGAAAATCACGGATGAAACGGGCAAACCGGTAACGCTGTCGAAGATGGAGTACAATGCGGTCGGCCGCAAAATCGTGCTTGCCGGGGATTTATCCGGGATGGTTTATCAGGTGACGCTGAAATGCGGGATCGACGGCATTAAAAATATCCGGGGTGCGAGCCTGATCAATC
>CAIJKT010000908.1 GCA_903821255.1 uncultured Lentisphaeria bacterium
CGGCACACCAGATCGCAATCGTACGCCTTTGCCGCCAGAATCTGTTCCTGAATAACGCGGTAATCATTGCCGACATGTTCCTGACAGGTCCATACACAATCAACCCCGCTCATCGCGGCGATTTCAACGGCTCTGGGATCGGACAGATTCATTTTGGTGCAGAGCGCGACTCCGCCGGTTCTCAATTTATTTAAAACTTTGCTGGAACGCATTTTGAATTCTTTATTCATTTATCAAACTCCTTTAAATCGATAATCCGGTGATGGTTGTTTCTGCTTTCGATGCCGCCGATGACCAGCCTCATGAGTTCGTCGGTCTCGCTGAACGGGAACGGATATTCCCCTGAACGCAGGAATTCCACGAACGCCTGAAGCTGCGCTTTGAAGGCGAAAAATGTATCATTCGAGCTCATTGTCAAATTCCCGGAAGTGCCGGACAGGCGCAACGCCCCGCCGTACTGGACATCCTTGATACAGGCAATGACAATATCAATTCCGCGACGATGGGTCATGTGGACGATATTGCGTTCAGCGGTACCGATATTTTGAATGGTTTCAAAACCCGGCCCGGCAATCGGATATATCGCCTCCAGCGCATGAATACCGTATGTTTCCCATTTCTTCGCCATCGGCATGGAAATGAAGCGCAGTTCGCCCAGCTCTTCAGTACGCAAATGATACGGTTTAAACTCTTTAACATAGCGCATGCAACTTGACGACATGACCGGACGCTTTTCATGCATCCATTTACGGAACTGTTCGAGGTCTTGACGGTTATCGCATAGCGGCTTGTCAATGAATACCGGCAGTCCTGCTTCAATATACGGGCGGGCGCGTTCAACATGTTCTCCGCAGATGTCCGTGGCTATGATCACTGCGTCTACTTTGCCGATCATGGCTTCCGGGTTATCAACGATACGGGGAATTAGAGCGCATTTTGCCACATGTTCCGCGTCCTGGCGTCGGTCGCAATAAATGTGAGTGACATTCGCCCCGGTTATCCGCAACTTGTCCGCTGGTTCTTTATTCAGGTACGCCGGAATTCCGGCAAACGGGCATTCCTGCGTCATTGCTTCCCGGTCATAACCGTTGAAAATCGCGCTCCATGAATACGGATGCCCGTTGCCTTCGGTCATTCCGATGATTCCCAGCCTGATCGCATCAGGATTTTTCACCAACGATTTCATTTTTTACCTTTCTTCAAAGAATTTAAGCTCTCTGCTATACAATCTGTATTATTTTTTCATCCATTAATGAAAAACTCATTATTTTATTTCTGCTTTGCAATGATCGGCTTCTTTGTTTCTAACAGTCCCGTCATCAGTATTATCAACCTTTTCTGTTTTTAGATCACGGAACAGCCGGAAGGCGTCGCGTACTCCGCCGCAGAAAATCCACACGGTACAGACGATGCCGAGAATCAGGCTGACCCACCAAAGCTTGACCCACCAGACCAATGCCCATCCTTCGTCAGAAAATCTATAAAACAGGTTAATTACGGTTATGATAGCGAAAAATCCCCACCAGCCCATAGTCCACCAGAACGTCGTCCAGAACAGAAAACGTTCAAACAGGGAAAACTCTTTGGATACACCAATGAATTCACCTAAAGTTTTGCGTTTGACTTTAAGTGCGTCTTTGGCTTCGACCACGTCATCCTTGACCGCGTATTTGCCGCGATGCAGCATCTTGTCCATGTTAAACACACGTTTGGGTCCGAGCAGTGATACCAGAACGTAACTCAAAGACGCTGTCAGCATGGCATAAAAATATATTTCCTGACCATTCAGCGGAAAGCGAGCCTTATGGGCAATAACCCACTGCCAGCCCGGCCAGAGTTTCAGCAACAACGGGGCCATTATCGTCGCCCAGTAACTCTGAATAAGCATGCCGCCGAATGCCATTACCGTGCCGAGAATCAATGCCGTCCAGGCTGCTTCGGTAGTTCCGCGTTTCCAGTACAACCCGCCTAGGATCACCGCACCGGCTCCGCCAAGATAAATCGCGCCGGTCAAGGCGAAAAACATAAAAATGTAATCTTTCAGCGGAAACAGCATGCTGAATGTGAATCCGAACAACGCAACACCGAAAATAGACACCCGCAACCAGAGCAAATGCCGTTTGGGGTCTAGCGGCTTATTACGGATCGGCATCAGCACGTCCTGCACAAAAATCGTTCCCCAGGAATGCAGATAGCTGTTGTCGCAGCCGATGGCGCAAGCCACGATGACTGCGGCGAACAACCCCATCATCCCCACAGGCAGAATATTGGACAGAAACAGCGGCACGACCATCTGTTTCTGTATCTGCGGATCGGCAATCAAAGCAATTTGCGCATGGATCGGCGCGGCCATTTCTGCGAATTTCGGCAGATGCAGCACGGCATAAGCAACGAGCGGAATCAGCAGCATACACAACCCGGAAGCAATCCAGCGCCATGAGCCGATGATTCCGGCCATCTGCGCTTCATGCGGGGTCTTGGCCGCGGCGCTGAATCCGGAATTGCCCTGCCATGATCCGCGGTTGTAGATCATACCGAAAACACCGATTAGAAAAAACCAGATATTAAAATCCTGCAAGTCTCCGGTTTTAAACGGATTAATCATAGACTTGCCCTCCGGAGCGATCAGTAGTCCGGCCATAATGTCGTTCCACTCAAATTTGTACATCAGGAAACACATGAGAATCAGAAAAATCAGCATCAACAGGATACCCTGGTAAAAGTCGGCGATCATAATGCTGATCTGACCGCCAGTACAGGCGATGTACAAAGCAATGCCCAGATATATTGCCATGACCAGCGGCAAGGTCGGTGTTTCGAAGGCCCCAATATAAAAATGCTCCGGCATCCCGAAAAAATAGATAATGACGCGAGCTGAAATTAGTGGGAAAATACCATAATTGAACACTCCGGAGACCCAGCAGAGAAACCCGGCGAAATACCGGAACTGGCGACTGTAACGCATTTCAAAAAACTGCGCCAGCGTTAGCGCCCTGGTCTGCCGGAAACGGTAAGTGATGAAGCCGGAGATGCCAAGAATAAGTCCGACCGGCGTTCCGATCATGCCCCACCATACAGTCGACAATCCAGCGTTATACAATGCTTCCCAGCCCGCGACGATTGAAATCGCGCCGCCGAACCCGGCGGAAACGGTCAGCATATACCTTCCAGCCAGACGGTTCGCCGCCAGGAAGTCAGCAACGCTGCGCATATATCTCTTGGCATAAGCCGTAATTCCGATGAGTGATCCCAGCAGAACAATAATTATCGACCAGTCAATCCAGTGCAAATTCATTTGTTAAATATCCTTTTTATCTGATTTTTTGTCAAGTCACGTTATGGTTATCTTCGTATACTTATCCCCATGAGGCCAATAATTACATCATTGGCTATAGCTTCTATTGATATTTTACTCAGCTCTTTTTGCGAGTTTAGCGTAATTCTTTGCACCATTCCATGATTATAATCGCTGAAATACACTGTTTCGTTTTGTGTTTGCAGTGAAGCGTTAAGCCAGTCGTCGAAATTATCCGGATTAACCAGACTGACTGAATGCATTGAGCCGTCAGCATAGGTAACCGTGAAGCGGGCATTCTCCACCCGGCTCTGCATGGGATTGGTAACCCCGATGAAAAGCAGCGCCAGTTCTTCAGCCTTGCCTATCAACGGAATTTCCAGAACGGTCGGAAAATTATCCCATATAGATGCGCAGGCAACATTCAAACCGTCCTCCGGAGTTAAGAATCCAATTCCTGAAGGGGAATAAAACATGCCCTTCCCCTGCCTGAGAGCAGTATCATCTACTTGTACCGCGTTATGGCCGCTCTGATTCCAGTCCCAGGCATATCTGCCGTTTAAACGCATTCCGATTGAATATCCCGCCGGGCGCGGTATTCTGTATTCAAGCGTATGGATTGCCGTTAGAGAGCAATTGAAATACCGGGAAATATCCAGCGGCTCAAATTTGTCCGCCACGCTTTTTTCAACAGGGATCAGTCTTTCTTGAACGGCTTTATTCTGCACTTTAAAGTCAGCCGCCAGCCAAGCGTCATACTGTTCATCTTTAACTCGAATAAATACCGTATGGCTGCCGGATTCAGCTTTTATTTTCGCAGACAACTTGTTATGAGAGAAATAAATCTTTTCAAGCGACCCGGAAGTATCCCGGCAGGCAATTATTTCACCTTCAGATACTTTGGCCGCCAGTTCATTACCCGTAATAACTGCAGCCGGATACTCAATAGTTGGAACCGTATTTTTACCGTGAGTAACCTGTAATCTGATAACGCCAGTGATTGCTGTCTCCACAATAAGATAACAATTATTAACCGCGGCTTCCAGCTTATAATTTACTGGCGCGTCATTCAGTAATACATTTTCAATTCTGGAGGAACGCAACGGCAGTTTTATCTTTTTACAGGCATTCTTTTCACAATGCACAGTAATATTTTCCTGCTCTCCGTTCCGACAATAACTCAGCGCAATATCCTTCAGTTTAATATCCGCCTGCTTCCAGTCAGACGGAAAGTTAGGCGCAATCTCGATCACGCCGTCCACCAGATGGAAACGGATGCCGTAAAGTCCTTCGACAATCAAACGCAGATACATACTTGAGACATCGGAGAAATCCAGATCTCCTCCATCGGAAACTCCATGAGCGGACAGGACATGAGTTGCCATCCCGGGATTTTTACCCATGAAATAAGCATCGGTAATCGCATCCAGTATCTCAAGGCCATTCTCTTTCAAGCCGCATTGAAAATATGCTAATGCCAGATGAATGTTTTCAGCCGTGAACAAACCGCAGGTGGAGTATTTTTTAGGATACCAGTTTGAAGAATATACCAGACGGCCATGCCGGTTGAGCGTATGCTCGTTGCGTAAATCTGTCTCCGTAAACCTGAGCATTTGATACGCTTGAAACATATCCGCGACTCCGCAGTCGATGGCAAGGTAGATCGTTGCCAGTTCAGGCGAAGGATGAACAAGTTTATTGCCGATGGTGTCAATAAATTCGGCGATGACTCCTTTTTCCGGCAGCCAGAGTTTTTCCAGAATTGCTTTCAAAATCTTCTCCGCACGCGCTTTAAAAACTGCATCCGGATAATCTAACTTTTTTGC
>CAIJKT010000909.1 GCA_903821255.1 uncultured Lentisphaeria bacterium
CGGAAGCCCGCGAATGCGGGAGTGAAAAGTGGAAAGCGAGAAAAGCGAGAAAAGTGAAAATCAAAAACCGTTGTGCTCAACGACACTCCAAAGTATCGGAGTCGGTTGTCCAAAATGGCTTTGGTGTAGTGCCGTCCGTGGCGGACGGGGATGACTCGGAATGCCTCTCGCAGAACGAGAGAAACGTTCTGCACACTATGTGTCCAGAATGTTTGTTAAATTGAAAATCATTGAGTTCAGGAGGACTCCAAAGTATCGGAATAGACTGTCCAAAATGTGTTTATTGTAGTGCCGTCCGTGGCAGTCCAAAATAAGTGTGAGCAGTGTCCAAAATGTTTAAGCAGTTTAAAATAACGAAAATGTATCAGTTAACGCGAATCTTAACCGGATATCGCAAATGTTGTTTGAAAATCTTATCAAACCCTGAAACAGGTTGTGCTCAACGGCTCTCTAAACTCTCCGGAATGCTGGACATTATCCGAAAGTTTTGTGCTCCGCGGCTGTCCAAAATGTCGGAGTGTCCAAAATGCGCGCGGCTAACCGGTTTATTTGTCCTGGTTAATAAAAATCTTAACCAGCCGTCGCAAACAGGGGCGAAACGCCCCTCTATGGCGGCTGTCCAAATTGTCCAAAATGGCTGGGCTGGGTGTCCAAGGGATTTTGTTGTATTGCCGGCCGGCCATATCCCAGAAATCCCAAAAATCCCAGGATTCCCGGATTACGAAAACTTCCCGGATGGCTAATTAGTCTTTTCGTTCTGCTGGATCTTGGCCCAGGAGTCTTTCAGCGGCACGGTGCGGTTGAATACCAGCTTGCCGGGTTTGGAATCCAGGTCAACACAGAAATAACCCTGGCGTTCAAACTGGTATTTATCGCCGGGCTTGGCATCGGCAACCGCCGGTTCGATGAAACATTTTTCCGTTTTCAGCGAATCCGGGTTCATGTAATTCAGATAATCGTCCTCGACTCCGCCGGGGTTTTCAACCGTGAACAGCCGGACATAAATTCTGGCTTCGGCTTCCAGCGCATGGGGAACGGAAACCCAGTGAATCGTGCCTTTGACCTTGCGCCCGTCGGGGGCGTTGCCGCCTCTGGTCGACGGATCGTAGGTGCAGCGCAATTCGGCAATATTGCCGGCGGCGTCTTTGATGACGCTGTCGCACTTGATGAAGTAACCGTATCTCAGGCGCACTTCCTGGCCGGGGGCCAGCCGGAAAAACTTTTTCGGCGGATTTTCCATGAAATCGCTGCGGTCAATATAGATTTCCCTGGAGAACGGCACTTTTCTGGTGCCGGAATCCGGGTTTTCCGGGTTGTTGGCGGCATCGAGTTCATCCACAACGCCTTCGGGAAAGTTTTCAATGACGATTTTAAGCGGATCGATGACGGCCAGCACCCGCATCGCTTTCCTGTTCAAGTCATCGCGCAGGCAGTGTTCCAGCAGCGCAATATCGGTCAGGCTGTTGTATTTGGTGACGCCGATAACGTCACAGAACGCGCGGATGGCTTCCGGGGTATAGCCGCGGCGGCGCAGTCCGCAGATGGTCGGCATGCGGGGATCATCCCAGCCGTTGACCAGCTTATTCTGCACCAGTTCCAGCAGTTTGCGCTTGCTCATGATGGTATAGGAGAGATTGAGCCGCGCAAATTCTATCTGCTGCGGATGCTTTTCCACTTCCAGCGCGTCCAGGAACCAGTCATACAGCGGACGGTGGATTTCGAACTCCAGCGTGCAGATCGAATGAGTGATGTCCTCAATCGAATCGCTCAGGCAGTGGGCGAAGTCGTACATCGGATAGATGCACCATTTATCGCCGGTGCGGTAATGATGGAAGCGGCGGATGCGGTAGATCGCCGGGTCGCGCATGTGGATATTGTTCGACGCCATATCAATTTTGGCGCGTAGAGTCTTCGAGCCGTCTTCGAATTCGCCGGCGCGCATTCTGGCGAAAAGGTCCAGGTTCTCTTCGATTGAACGGTTGCGCCCCGGGCTTTCCCTGCCGGCTTCGGTCAGCGTTCCGCGGTGGGATTTCACCTCATCCTGAGTCAGATCGCAGACGTAGGCCTTGTCGCGCCTGATCAGTTCGACCGCATAGTCGTAAAGCTGCTCAAAATAGTCGGACGCATAGAACATATACTTGCCCCATTCCCAGCCCAGCCACCG
Organism: uncultured Lentisphaeria bacterium; assembly: GCA_903821255.1. Next base: position 2,165 of record CAIJKT010000909.1, read on the forward strand.
GACGTCTTCCATAATGGAATTGACATATTCAATGTCCTCTTTGGTCGGATTGGTATCGTCCATGCGCAAATGGCAGACCCCGCCGTTTTCATTGGCAATGCCGAAGTCAATGCAGATCGCCTTGGCGTGGCCGATATGCAGATAGCCGTTCGGTTCGGGCGGGAACCTGGTTTCAACCCTGCCGCCGTGCTTGCTGTTCCTGATGTCTTCCGCGACAATCGCCCGGATAAAGTCTGTCGGAACCGGACTGCTGACAATATTTTCTTCCATGATGCTGTATCCTGAATAAGAATTTTTATGCAAGCTCATAAGATAATACCGTATCGCTTTATTTTCAAAGCGTTGAATCAACAGGAAAAGATGAATTTAAAAAGCACGGAAAAGCCAGAGCGGGAAAGTCTGACGCGTTATCCGCCGCTGATAAAAGCCGTGTTAAGCCGGTATTAAAATTGTAAAAAGTCAAAAGGGGGTTAAATTAACCGATGCGAATGTTAACAGCGCGCCGCAATTGAAGCATGGAGATCCGCATGAAGGTAACGTCCAAAATCTGCATGACCAAGGATGTCGGGACCAACGGCAACCTTTTCGGCGGCAACATGCTGGCGTGGATGGATGAGGCCGCCGCGATATTCGCGCAGCAGATAACCGGCAGGAATGTTGTCTCCGTGCGTTTTGCGGAGATCATTTTTAAAAAGCCGGTGAGACAGGACGACGTTATCGAGTTTTACTGTGAAAAGATAAAACAGGGGCATACCAGTGTCACGTTCGACATTTTTGCCGTTGTTAAAAACGAGGAAGTGTTTCGCACGGAATGCACGTTTGTCGCGGTGGATAACAACGGAAGGAAAACCCCGATTGAATGGCCGGAAGAGAATCAAAATCAGTGACGTCACGCATTTTTATTTTTATTAAAAAATTTGAAAGTCACTTGAATGTTTCACGGAATCAATACATTATAATTTTTTTGTTCCTGATGAGATGCTTAATTTAATGATTAATTATGGAATGGTAACATTATGGCTGGAAACAAACTGGTAATCGTCGAGTCTCCGACCAAGGCAAAGACAATCGGCCGCATGCTTGGCCCCGAATACACGATCTTGGCTTCAATGGGACACGTGCGCGACCTTCCCGAACGCTCAATCGGAGTGGACATCAAGAACCACTTTGCGCCGATGTATGTGGAAAATCCGCGCAGCGCGAAAGTGGTGAAAGAAATTAAAGCCGCCGCGAAAAAAGCGGACAGCGTTTATCTGGCCCCCGACCCTGACCGTGAAGGGGAAGCCATCGCCTGGCATCTGCAGGAATTGCTCAAAGACACATTTAAAGGCAAATTCCAGCGGGTGGCATTCCACGAAATCACCAAAAGCGCCATCGAGAAGGCATTCCAGCATACCACGGAAGTCAATATGAACCTGGTTGACTCGCAGCAGGCCCGCCGGGTGCTTGACCGGCTGGTCGGTTATATGGTCAGTCCGCTGCTCTGGTCGCAGGTGGAAAAAGGCGCCAGCGCCGGACGCGTGCAATCCGTGGCCTTGCGCCTGATTTGCGAGCGCGAACGCGAAATTCTGGCATTTCTGCCTGAAGAGTTCTGGAATCTGTCGGTGCAACTGCAGAATAAAGCAGGAGACGAGTTTGAATCCAGACTGTTTAAAATCAATGATGACAAGTTCAGAATTGGCAATGAAAACGATGCACTGAAAGCGTTTAACGCAATCCAGCAGGGCAAAGATTTCAAAATAGCTTCGGTGGAATTCACCCCGAAAACCCGTAACGCGCCGCCGCCGTTCACCACCAGTACTTTGCAGCAGGCCGCGAATAATCTGCTGAAATTTTCCGCCAGCAATACCATGCGCATCGCCCAGCAGCTTTATGAAGGTATTGATGTCGGCGCCGGCGGTTCCGCCGGTTTGATCACCTATATGAGAACCGACTCGGTAATCGTGTCCAAGGAAGCCCAGATCGCCTGCCGCGACTTCATTGCCGGCGCTTACGGCAAAGAGTATCTGCCCGGCAAATCGAACCTGTTTAAAAGCAAAGCCGGAGCCCAGGAAGCGCATGAAGCGATCCGCCCGACAGACGTGACCCGCACCCCGGAATCACTGGCTAAATATCTTGACGCCACTCAATTGAGACTGTACACCCTGATCTGGAAACGTTTTGTCGCCAGCCAGATGGCGCAGGTCGAACAGCGTCAGACGACTGTAGACACCGACGTTAAAGGAGCCGACAGCAAAAAATATACCTTCCGCGCGACTGCGCTGGTCACGGTATTTCCCGGCTTCATGAAGGTTTACGATGTGACAAAAGCCGAAGAAGGCGGCGAAGAGACCGCCGAGACTCCTTCAGAAGTCCTCGGCAGATTAAAGGAAGGCGAAGCATGTTCGTTGAAGCAAGCGCTGAAAGAGCAGAAATTCACCGAACCGCCGCCGCGTTTCACGGAAGCAAGTCTGATCAAGGAGCTTGAAACCAACGGCATCGGCCGCCCGTCAACCTATGCCACGATCATTCAAACCATCCAGACCAGAGAATATGTGGCTAAGGACAAAGGCAAGCTCTGTCCGTCCGAGCTGGGATTCAGAGTCAATGATTTTCTGCTGGCTAAGCTGCCGGATTTGATCGAGGTTGATTTTACCTCCCGCATGGAGCTCCATCTGGACGAGGTCGAGGAAGGCAAACTGGGCTGGACCCGGATGCTGGATGATTTCTATTCTAAATTCGCGAAATGGCTGGATACCGCCAAGAATGCGGGCTCGCCTGAAGTCAGCAAGGCCGCCGCGCTGGTAAATATGCTCAATCAGGTAAAATGGGCCCCGGCGGAAAAGAGCGGACGCCGCAGTTATGACGACAAGAAGTTCTTTAATTCAGTCCGGGAAAAATTCGCCACGGACAATAAGATTACCGCCAGGCAGTGGGACGCGCTGATCGGGCTGGCGGCCAAATATTCCGTACAGTTGCCG
>CAIJKT010000910.1 GCA_903821255.1 uncultured Lentisphaeria bacterium
GCTTTCAAATTATCGAGGACCGGTTTCTTTTTTAACGGGTTCACGACTTCCGCAGCGGCTGGTTTTTCTGCCGCAGGAGCCGGCACATTTTCCACTACCTCGGCAATCTGTTTCTTATCAGCGGTTGGAGATACTACAATGGTTTTGACTTTAGGCGGCGCGGCTGTCGGCGGCGCTGAAATATTCTTCGCTTCAGGCACGGCTTCCTGAACAGGAACTTCTTTTTCTTCCGGCGGCGCCAGCACATACTGCCGGGGTAAAACCGACACGGAGTTATCAGTTTGTCCGCCGGCCTCTGAATAGGCATAAAAACTGGCAATGGCAAAAAGCGGCAGAAGCAAAACAACCGTCAGGAATCCCATGTCAAAAACAAACGCCCAGATGCGCGATGACGCGATTGCATTCTCCGGTGCATGCTGGTAGGCGAAAGAAGTCTTTTCTTTCTTTTCTTTCTTGAAAATTGATTTTATCGAACTCACCGAACCAAGAGTTTTTGCCGCCTGGCTTGTTGTTTCTTCAAGGCGCGTCCTCTGCTGGTTGAGATTTTCCTCCACAAAATCCAGTTCAGCAACAGTCTTCCACTTGCCCAGCAGAGAATTTCTTATCGGAGTATCGCCAGTAACCCGGTCCTCGTCAATCCATTTCTTCAGCGTGTCCTGGTCAACAGGGCCGTGTTCATTGTCTTCAATATCTTTTATTATGAATTCCATTTTGCGCCCGTTTTTTAATTATAAAATTATTAGCATAAATAAGTCTAGATGAATTAAAGGAAAATTCAAATGCAGTTTTTGAAAAACCTGCGCGGCGATTCAGTATTGCAATAGAGAATTTTAAGGTTAGATTATACTATGATTATTTTAAACATTATGGAGAGCCTGAAAGATGGACATTAAAAAATACTTGATTCAAAACAAGATATTGGCGGTTTCCGTAGGCATTGCATTCCTTATTTCTCTCGCTCATATCTTCTTTTGTGTGGACGTGTTCAATGACATTGCCGGGTCTTACGGGCCAATGGCCGGTGCCTTCGGGGCCGGTGACTGGGAAAACGCCTTTCCTGAAAATGTGCCTCCGCTTCTTCCTTCGCTTGCGGGAATTCTCTGCATAGCCGGAATCAATACCCTTACGGCATTGATTATCGTCTCGAGCCTGTTTTATATTCTGGCGATTTTTCCATTGTATCATTTACTCAAACTATATCTTAAGCCGGAACATGCGGCGCTGGGCTGTCTGCTTTATGTGGCAGCGCCGAAAATTATCCGTTTCAGTTGCACCGGGCTGCCTGACGCCGGCAGAAATTTCTTCCTCATCACCGCAATCTGGCTGCTGTTGAGCTATTTCCGGAAGAACAGCGCCGTGAAATTGCTGTTTCTGGCGTTATGCCTGGGCGGCCTGGCTCTGGTTCGGGCTGAGGGAGTTGTCTATCTGCCGCTGTTTCTGGGCTGGTTCATTATAATGCACTTCCGCAACCGAGGCACACTGCCGTTTTTAGCCAGTACGCTGTCTCTGTTGAAGAAACTGGCGATAGTACTGGTCCTTTTATTAATTGTCATTTCACCGCGCATGTATCAGGTTCACAGTCTTACAGGTATTCCGGCGATTGATTCAAGACAATCTGACGTTATCGCCGGACTGATGGATTTCAGCTTGCCGGTAATTCAAAGTGACGATGCCATTGCCCTGCCGGAACCAGGAGCGAGACAACATCATGTGGCTGTTTCCAGACTGCTCGTACTGCTGGAATGTTTCTGCAGCGGCAGTTATGAACTGTACCTGGCGCTGGCAATCGCCGGCATCCTGCTTTTAAGGAAAAGAAATCAGATTTCCCTGGAACACTGGGTACTGTTCAGTTTTGTCATCTGCAATGCGCTGATATTCTTTGTGATTCTGATGAGCGAAAGATTTTTCAACGTCAATACCATGCTGCTGATGCCATTTACAGTGCTGGCCTGCCTGGCGGTCTATGATTTCCTTTGTTCAAAAGGTTTGCGTCAAGCCGCTTTAATCGCGTTTACAATCATGGTGAGTGCACAAATTTGCATCGGCTCAAATAATGTTTTCAACCTGAAACAAAATGAAAGATCTAAAGTCGGCAAATGGATAATGACAAAAGAATCCAGCCTGCTTCAGGAAACCGGCAAGAATGATATTGCAAGAAAAATCGTCATTCTATCCGACAAACCGCAATATGCATTCTGGGCAAACGCGGAATGGGCAAAATCAACCGGGAAAAAAGGCCAGGAACTGCCGCCGCTCGAAGTACTGCAAGCACAAAATGTTGATATTGCCGTTGTTGAGAAAGAAGACTCCCCCATTTATCTGCAAATCATCAAATCTCCGCACTTCAAGCAGATATTGACGCCGTTTTATGAACAGACCGGTATTTTCCTGTTTATTCCGGATAAAACCGCACCTGACTATGTGCCGTCTGATGATGTCTCCGATGATGACTCAAAAGACAAGATGCCAGCCAAATCAGGCAGCAGTTCGGCTCCGCCAGCAGAACAGCCATGAAAAAAACCGTTAATTCCCGCCTGACGGAATATTGGTTTCCATCTGAATAGAGGAGTTTGCGGAGATGCTGGAGACCGCTCTTTTTATCAATATTATTATCCTGATCATGCTGATTTTGTTTTCGGCGTTCTTCTCATGCTCGGAAACTGCACTGTTTTCGCTCAGCCGGGCCAGGCTGTTAAACTACAGGAAAGACAGGTCCAGGACCCGTAAAACAATCATTGAACTCCTTGATTCATATCATACCACGCTGATTGCGCTGATACTGGCCAACATGTTTGTCAACACCGGCATCGCCATCGTCAACGAACATATCATGGCCGCCGCCAACCTCGGCACATGGACTACGCGAATACTCTCAATTTTCATAACCGTGGTTATACTCCTGGTTTTAGGCGAGGTCATCCCGAAAACCATCGCCTTGATCAACGCCGACAAAGTATCGGACAAGGTGGCTCTGCCCGTACTTTTAATCAAACGCCTGCTCAGTCCGGTGGTGCTGCTAGTGGAAAAGATATCTTCTTTTATTCTCGACTTGATCGGCAGAAGGAAAATAGTGCCGCTTACGGCCGAGGAATATTCATCCTATCTGGAAATGGCCGGCACTTCCGGGGCATTTTCAAGAGCGGAAATGCAGTTGCTGAATACCGCGCTGGAATTGCGCGAGAAGCTGGTTGCCGAAGTAATGACCGGCAGAATCGAAACCTGCACCATCCCGCGCGAGCTTTCCCCTGAAGAAGTGGTTAAGATCATCCGCCGCGAAAAGCGCGAGTTCTTTCCGATTGTAAAGCAGGATATTGACGATACTGAACATTTTTTATCCGCCAGAGGATTTTTCCTCCTGCCGGAGGAGGAGCGCCGCCAATGGGCGCACAGCAGCGGCGTATTTTCCGCCATCTCCATTCCTGACAATACTTCGCTGACTCTGGCTTTGACCTCCATGCGCCGCAGAAAGATCCCGGCCGCGCTTACGGTTGACGAATATGGACGGGTTTCCGGAATGATAACCTCTAAAGACATATACAGCGTCATGGTCGGAAATATCAACGGGCCGTACAAAACACCGGACTTTGACATACAGCAATTGCACGAACATACATGGATCATTGACGGCATGATGCCGCTGTACACCTTTGAAGAAGAGTTCAAGGTCGATATCCCCGATGAATTCGAGTCCAATACGCTGAACGGACTGTTCTGCGAAGTTATCGGGAGGATTCCGGCAGCCGGCGACGAAATAACCGTATTCGGCATCAAAATGCTGGCAGAGAATGTCGAGCATCACTGCGTCAAACGCATGCGCGTTGAACTGCTGCCCCGGGAGGATAAATCATGATTTATCTTTTCTCCGGACTGATCCTGGCGGTACTCATGCATTCATTTTTCTGCGGTTGCGAAATCGGACTGATATCCTCCCAGAAACCGCGAATCCGCTCACTTGTAAGACGAGGAGTGCACAGTGCCGCGATTATTGAATTCTTCCTGGGTCGTCCGCATCTGATGCTGGCAACCATCCTGATCGGAGTCAATATCGCACTCAGCATCGCCGCCAATCTGGCGAAAGAAATTGCACTGCAATGGGGTTGCCGGGACAACTGGGCAACAATGTTCATAACTGCCTCCTTGCTGTCCATCATCCTGCTGATATTTGAAATCGTTCCGAAAGACTGGTTCCGGCAGGCTCCTGAAGAACGCTGCGTCCGCTTCGCTAGACTGTTCTACGCTTTCTACTTCACCCTGTATGTACCGGCAATACTACTGGCAAAATTCACCGCATGGTTCATCAATACCTTCTCCAATCAGGCCAAAAGTGCGGACAACGCCAAACTTCTCCTCCGGGAGGACTTCCGCATCCTGCTGCGGGACAGCGAAAGTGCCGGAATAATTGAAAACGAGGCCGCGGAAATCATTGACCGTTCCCTGGACTTCTATAATCTGCGCGTCGGCAGCATAATGATCCCGATAAATAAAGCCAAAACGGTTTCTGACAGAGCCACAGTCAGCGAAGCAGTGGAACTCTGCCGCCAGTACCGGCTGTCGCATCTGCCCATAAAAAATGAAAATCTTGCGGATGTAAATCAGCAATACACCGGCATTTTCAGCATCTATGACGCAATCTTTAAACTGGATGAAGCAAAATGGCATGAAACACCGGTGACCTCATGTTCCCGGATTCCAGCGACAATCCGTCCGCACAGTGAGCTCAATGAAGTTCTCACCCGTACTCAATCCGCCCAATGCCAACTGGTAGTCGTCAGAAATGACAGTAACACCCCGATAGGCATCGTCACCCCGGTGGATGTCGTAAAACGGCTGTTTCCATGACAAATGCTGTTGAAATAAAGGCTTTTATCAGAGAATTGTCAAAAAAACTTTGTGATATGAGATTTCGTGATAATATTATTCTTATACTTACGTTATATTAATCGTAAATAAATCTCAGGATTACGTTTAATATATGAAATATATTATTTTAATTTTTTGCTTAATCGCGGTACTGACACAAACTTTCGCCACATCAATTCCCGATTCTTACCGTGAAATAACCATTGCGGGGAAGCGAGTACTGAGTGACACCGCTCAAAGCTCCACCAAACTGATTTTCTTCATGCCGGACGAAATAAAAAGCGCCAGATTGATTGATGCGGGCGGCCAGGAGCGCAACATTACTGTTCTGATGCGGCAGGGCAGTCAGGTTTCTGTATTTTTTGACGGCGCTCCCGGAGAAGAACTGAGTATTGAGTTTTCTCGCGAACCGGAGAACCGGAAAACAGCAGAGCAAATTTCCGGACTGCTGCATCTTGTCAGAAGGTTCAGCACTGATACCGCAGTAAACAATATCGAAGATTTCAGAAAGCTGTGGGACGCAAGCGGAGCTTCAGTCGGAGGATTTGCTAAAAAAGTTTTTTCCGGGGCGAATCCATACTCGCAGAACATGAATTCCATACATATCTATAAAGGTTTTATCAACATCCCCAATGACGATAATTATACTTTTTACACCGCATCGACCGATGCCTCGTTTCTGCTGATTGACAATCAAGTAATTGCCGCATGGCCGGGCAGACACTGGGTGGGCGAAGGCCTTTACGGCGTGTATAAAGGAACCGTGAAACTGATTAAAGGCATTCACCGTTTCGAATATCTCCATGCCAACAGTCAATGGTCGTGTTATGCTATAGCTGCCTACAGTCTGCCGAATGACAAGAATATGACGATCATCCCGGATAAAATGTTTACTCCGGTGCTGGAAGCCGTCCAGGGACCGCTCCTTGATATGCAGGGGCATCCGCTGCCGGACTTTTCATGGGAGAATGAATCCATGCTGGATTTGGAGAAGCTTCAAATGTACCGCATCGTCTGCAAACCGGCAAATATATCCGGACAGGCAAAATGGACTTGGGGGGACAATACTCAGGCACAGAATAACCGCAGTGTTCATTATTATTTCGTGCAGGGAAAATATCCGGCGACGCTGGAAGCCGACAATGGACGCGCCGCTCAGCAAATTGAGGTCACCTGCCGCTTCGAGCAGCAGCTAATTCCCGATGACGAGGCGGTAAAAATGGTTTCAGAAGCTATGGAACAGGAAAAAATCATTGGTATCCAGCGCGAAGGTTATGCCTTTATCACGAATGCCATACTCCTGTTTAAAATGAAAAAGCAGGCCGTTGAATTTTACTCCAGAGTGCTGGAAAAAAATAATCTCATTCCGCCGGACGTAGTTTTGAATTATTTCCAGGGGCTTATATTGGAGGATCTGTTAAAAATTGAGAAATATGAAGAGGCCGAAAAAGAATTCAAGAGATTTCTCGCTCAGATTAAAAATCCTAAATGCCTGGCTCTGAGTAAACTGGAATACGCCAGGATGCTTTTCTACTGCATGGGACGTAATGCCGATGCGGAAAGGCAATTTAATGAAATTGACCGCAAATATATTCC
>CAIJKT010000911.1 GCA_903821255.1 uncultured Lentisphaeria bacterium
GTCTTGTCGATTGACGGAACAGCATTAAATGGTACATATGCTCCAGCAAGCACCGGCATAACTTATCTCGTTACACAGCAACTGAACCATTAAAGTAATTAAAATTGATATAAATAATGAAAGGAGACTTGCCCGCGACAGAGTTTTTCAGCAGCGTATAAATCGACTTTGTGAATAAATTTTATAAAACAAGAAAAATGCCAATCTCATACACTGAAAATTTTAGTGTTTTACAATTGGCTCGAATCATGGAGAATTAGGACTAATGAAAAAACTTTTAAGTTGGATTTGTTTATTATTGATGTTGCCTATTTATGCCGATAACCTGCTTGATGGGAATTTTCAGGTGGTGCCATTTAGTAATACTGACGCAAAAAATTGCCAAATCACTGATAGCAAAAATCCCGCAGTCAAAATTACTGCCGAAGGTAATAATGGAGCCAAAGGGCTGAAAGTTGAATTCACTTCACCGCGCGATTTTAGTTCCGGCGTGATTTTGCAATGCGCTTTTGAATGCAACATGATACCGCCTAATTTACAGGTGGTTTTCGTCGATGCAAATAACGTATGGCAGGAAAATAACCTTATCACCACTTGCGCGTCCAGCGCCAACAATGGGGTGATTGCGGCAGATAGAATTCACCAATCTTTTGTCGATTACGCTAAAGGGGGCTGGGTGCGCTTCGGCAAAAGCATTGATTTTAGTAAAATTACCGGCCTGATATTTTATGTATTGGAAGACGGCTCCATTCCTAAGGACAGCGCTTTTACTTTAAAAATTGCCGGGCTTAAAATTCTGTCTCAGTCCGAAGGCGCAGAAGCCCAAAAGATGGCAATCACCCAGGCGGCAGCACAAAAAATAGATTTACTTAAATTAGTCAAATCGGTCGTTGCTCAAGGCAATACCGACCCTAACGCCAAAAAACAGCAAGGACAGGTTAAACTCATCACGCAAAATTCACCTGGAATCTCTATTATTCCAGGCGGCGGCGGGTATCCTGGAATAAGGCTGAATTTTTCTCGTCCGCTGGATTTTTCAAAAAATGAAATTTTGAAATGTGGTTTTCAGGTCAGCAAAAACCCGCTGATGCTTTCGGTCGTATTTGCCGACAGTCATGGAGTGATACAAGATAACAATATGATTGCGTGCTCTTCTGCCACAGTCAATAATGCGCTGCTGCTGCCCAATCAAAGCAATAAATCTTTTGTTGATTATGCCGGCGGAGGCTGGGTGCGTTTTGGCAAGAGTATCGATTTTACCCAAATTGTATCACTGACCTTTTATGTCACCGATCAGTATCTAGTCACTTCGCCTGGTGATTTTGCGTTGAAAATTGACGAACTGACTTTACTCAAACGAGAAACGGCTAAATCCGCATTCAAAGAATCTATACCGCCTTTGGATATCCCGACGGCCAGTCAGGTAAAATTGGATGGCAAGATTAAAGTCTTTGGTTTTGATGCAGGCGAAAAAATCTTCAGCAATACTCAATTCTCCGCTGACATACCATCAGTCAGTAGTATAAAAGCATTTGGGGCTAAAAATGAGTATGTCTTACTCAGCTTTGCCTTGAATTCCTCCGTCAGACTGGAGGATATACAAGCACGGGCAGCCGATTTTACTAACTCTGCCGGGGCAATTATCGGTTCAAATAATGTTAAAATCCGCTATCTTGACGAAGTGGACGGACGGTTTATGAAATATCCCGACCCTATGCCGCTATTAAATGGTAAAAATCTCTCGACTGAACCCGGTAAAAATTTAATTGTCTATCTGGAAATGTTGATTCCCAATAATGCGACAGCCGGAAATTATAAAAGTTCCATTTCCATCAGCGACAAAAACGGTCTCAAAATTACGGTACCGCTTGAACTTAAAGTATTAAATTTTGCCTTGCCCGTGAAGAGCAGCTTGCGCAGCATCTACGACACCTCTCACTTCTGGTGGGGTATTAAAGGCTGGCCCGATGCGGTAAATGATAAATCTTCGCAGGCATA
>CAIJKT010000912.1 GCA_903821255.1 uncultured Lentisphaeria bacterium
CGGCTGCAACATTCAGTATACCACGGATTTAATAGCCGGCACGCCTTCCACCTATCAGAAAAAGAACTATGTTGTGCGCGTTACGGAAAACACGACCCCGCCCAGCGCGGTTGACATCGTAAATATCAGCGCGATGAATGCCGTTGATGACACAGGCGGGGTTTTTGGAAATAACGGCTCCACTTATGGTTTTTATATCAGGAGCCTGGCGGCAGATCCCTCCACCAATGGCAAAACCATGTATATGGCTCTGTCAAATCCGGGAACCGTTCTCCGTTCAACCGACGGCGCCGGAGCAAGCTGGTCGGTTTTTTCGACGGACGGCATATTTAATCAGGTGAAAGGCATCGCGCTGGACGGCAAAGGTTATCTTTATGCCGCTGACGGCTATTTTGTGGGCCAGAATATCGCCGCCGACTTCCAGGTGTTCGGGCTCTGCGCCTGGGGCGGCGGCATGAGTCATGACAACATGGCGTATACCCCAACCAGCGTTTACTCAGGTGATGGCGCCTATATTGGCCCTTATTCCGGGTATAACCAGTCATGGTGGAGCTCTAACGGGATCCGCGGCGTCTCGCAGATGGAGCCGATGATGTTCATGCTGCTGGACGGCTTCTACATGGGCGAAGCACGGCTGGGCACGCACAAGAGCTATCCGTCAACCGGCTCCGGCGGCCATGTCGGTCACATGACGGTGTTCGAACCGAAGTGCGCGCCGTTCGCGCCCAGAGTCAATGAACCGATGATCCCGGCCAATCCGCAGGTTATAAATAAGACTGCTGTCGAAATCCCGATACTGAGCCCCGGCCTGCCGTGGCAGATGAATGATGTGACTCTTTCAACTCTCAACAAAAACACCGTGCAGATTACTGATGAAACCGGCGCGGTATTCACGCCGTCCGGTTATTCATTCGTTAAGCCGGCCGGCCCGGATGAAGCCGGCAAGTTCACCGGAACCGGCAAGCTGATTATCTCCGGTAATTACACCGGCATTGTTTACAGCGTCAAGCTGATTTGCGGCGTCAACGGCATTAAAAATATCAAAGGCGCCAGCCTGACCAATACGCGCCTGACGGAATTTAAAGACGATATAACTTTATATTTCGGCAATGGCGTGGATATCAGCAAGGGAACATACGTTCCGCCTGATACCGTCAACGGTCCGCAGAAAATGCCGCTGAACAACTCCAAAGTAGACCTGGTGGTGAACAAGGTGTGGCTGGCCGCCGCTCCGGTGACCGGCAAACCGCTGACCGTGAAATTCCAGATCAAAAATATCGGCACGGTCAAGACCAGTGCCGGAACTGTCGCGGCGAATGTTTACTGGAACAATGTACTGGTCGGCTCGGTCGCTCACGGCGACCTTGCGGCAGGCGCGGTGACTGCGGATCTGAGTTTTGTTCTGGACGCGCAGTATGTGACTGCCGGGCGCACCAATACTATTATGGTAAAGGCGGACGGCAACGATAAAGTGGCGGAAATGCGCGAAACCAATAATACCGGTTACACTACTTTCCTCATTGAAACCAGGCCTGACCTCTCGGTGAAAGAAATCACGCTGTCCTCAACCAAACCCGGCAAAACAACCGTGAACTTCAAAATTGCCAACGTCGGTTTCGGCCCCACCGCGGCGGGTCCGGGCGCACAGACTGCGGCTGTCTATGTCAATAACAGCCAGGTCGGCGCGGTAAACTACAATGATCTGGCGAAAGGCGCGGTGGTCGCGTTGAAATTGGACAATGTCGCCGTAACTGCCGGAGCCTGCAGGATAAAAGTCGTTGCCGACAGTGCGGGCATAGTCACGGAAGTTAACGAAAATAACAACAGCCTGGAAAAAGCTTTCACAATTAAATAATACCGTTTTTACAGGAAATTATATAAATGGGTTGCAAAGTGAAAATTCAAAAGGGCCAGCGGCCGACCAACGTGGATAAATAGTTCCGTTAAATTAAGCCTTCGGAGTGCAAAACTTTAGCTTTGGTGTTTTCGTGCACATTGATTTTGCACTTAATTTTGCTTTTTTACAACAAACCGGAATATAGCCGACCAGATAATATTTATCAAACATCAGCAACACAAAATTTGGCTCCTATTTCTCCATATGAAACTCGGGGTGGGGATGGTTCCACGCCAACCTTTGTTACAACATGGATCGCACCGCCGGAACTGCAAAATTCATCCTGCTCCAACGGCGAAAACATTTTATCCTAAAAATACTTGTCAGACGGAGGCTTTATTGATTTAACACGCAAAATTTTAATGACTGAAAATCGCGCTATTTGAACTTATTGTCACCGTTTTGGTTGACAATTTTACTATATATAGATAATTGATTGATTGTTAAAATTTTTAAATGTTACCCTTTTGTGGATAAAAAAGGATTTGGCTTTATGACAGAATTTAAAATTACACCCGTCCGGAACTATGCCGGACGCAAGGGCAAGACAAATGGGGCCTATGGGCGGGAAGCATGTGTGAGCGATTGCCGGTAACGGCAATATCCCGGAACTCCCGGTCTTCTCATAAACACCCAGATCACGAAAAACGTGTTGTGCAGGACAGGTGTCCAAAGTGTCGGAGTCGGACGGTTGTCCGTCTGGTTATGCCGACCGCATGGGCAAAACAGTCTCCGCTCAACGACACTCCAAAGTATCGGAGTCGGGCGGCTGCCCGGCTGGTTATGCTGGCCGCATGGGCAAAACAGTCTCCGATCAACTGGACTCCAAAGTATCGGAGTCCAGTCCAAAATGCGAGAACCCAAAAAAACTATGGCAGCCGCTGACACATTATTTCCGCAGCAATTCCAGCGCGGACATAGTGTTAATCAGCCGGTCAGAGCTTTCTTTCAGTCCGCCAGTACGGTTGCGGGCGAGCCAGAGCTGCTCATGAATCCGCCTGATCGCTTCAAGGTCATGCTTGAGTTGCAGATATTCATCTTTGCCGCGCATGAAAGCAAGGGCCTTAGCGGCGGCATGCCGCGCCATCCGGATAGCATTGCGCAGTTCGGCTTTAATCAGGTCGCCATCCGGAGTTCCCGGCGCGGCCAGCGGGATCTGCGCCGCCAGACGGTCGAAATCAGCAATGCACTTTTCCAGCGCCGGAACTTCAATGTCTTTCAGAAACTCCTCCGGCTTGCCCTTCAAGTCGGAGAACAGCAGATGATTGAACACGGACGAATTAGCCGGCCTGGCTTTGATATGTTCAAGCACTTTGCCCAGTTCATAAACCGTTTTTCCCAGGATACCGGTATTGTCCTTGAAGCACAAAGAGTTAAGGCCTTTTACCAGATCCGCGTTCCGGCTGGCTTTATACGACCATGAGAAGCAGGCCCCGGCCAGAATCCCAGGATAGCTTACCGGCAAATATTGATGATGTCCGCCATCACCCCAGTCGGTATTGAGAAAGCCTGCCGCGCCATATTTTATGCCATGTTCGGCGGCATTGGCCAGATTCGCGACGCAGTTGGAAGTGCGTCCGGTCAGCGAGTTCCAACTGGAAGTGCCCGGGCAGACATAAAAGGGAATGCCGGACGAAGCAAACTGACGGCATTGTTCGTTGAACGGGTGGGCGGCCTCGTAACCCCAGTTCAGCGCAATGACATTTTCCGGCAGTTCCTTAATGAGTTCGGGTTCGTGGAGAATAATGTCTCCCCAGAACATCATTTTCCGGTCATATTTGCCAACCTGTTTGTGTATTTTCAGCAGGAAATCCAGATAAACGCGGGTCTTGCCGGTCTTTTCTGCGAGCTTTTTGCTCCACCCCTGCCCCAGTTCCCAGGTTTCGTCACAGCCGGCATTGAAATGTCGACTGGTGAAGTTAGTCAGGAATTCAGCATAAAGACCGTTCAGGAATTTTAAAGTATCAGGATGCGGTTTCAAAGTCATGCCGCACTCTGACCAGACGCCGTTCCATCTTTCATAGCCGCCCGGACACTCCGCCAGATGCTTGTATTCAGAGTGTTTCAGCCAGCGTTCAAAATGCCCGAAGGAGTTTAAATTGGGAACAAGCTCAATAAATCTGTCCGCGCAATATGCATCCAGCCGGATAATCTCTTCAGCCGTAAAGGGCGATGCATCGCGCCACACAGTCTCGTGAGCGGAAAAAGCGAAAGTGTGCTCCATATAGAGTTGAAGCTGATTTATTTTCAGCTTTGCCAGCAGATCAATATACGCCAGCATCGAATCCATTGTCGGGACTTTGCAGCGGCTGACGTCAAGCATGACCCCGCGGTTTTCAAAATCCGGATAATCGCTGATATTGCAGCACGGCAGCTTGACGCCATATTCATTTATGAGCTGAAGCAGCGTCTGCAAACCGTAAAAAATCCCGGCTTCGTCCGCTGCTTCCAGCCGGACGCCGTCTTTACTCACAGCCAGCTCATAGCCCTGCGGGGCGATATTCTTTGCCTTTCTGATCACGAGCAATACCCTGCCGGTGTTCGGACAGCCCCCGGCAGTCTTTACCGGCTGTGCCAGCACGCGGGCGGCTTCAGCGGAAAAATCGCAGATATGCTTTCTCAATGTGCCGGAGAGGTCATCCGAGAAGCAAACCCATTCACAGTCGGAAACATTTACGGTTCTGCTGCTTAAAACCACTTTTCGCGGAGCGGGGAAAATCGCCATCTTCATTTACGCTGCCTTATTGATTTCTCGAACTTTATTAACGATCTGATAATTTGACAAAAGAAAGAATATATCTCTCGACGGCTTTAGTCTCTTCCGAATTCAGGTCATTCGTGCAAAGCCTGAATCCCAGGGCAGTATCTACGGTCAAGCGGACCATTCCCCGCACCACATACATAAACTGTCCGGCGGGAACGGGAAGATCTTTCTGCTTCGCCAGGTCGGCATCGGTAAAACATGCCTTGAAGCCGTATGAACCCTTAATGTCGATCCGCTCAAGATTCACCTTTTTTTCAGCGGAGTCGGGAACATACTTCTGACTGGACTCCATCACCGCCATCTTCATTTTATCAGGGGTGTCAAACAGTCCGCGTTCTTCCGTATCGCGCATAAAGTAGAGCATCAGCATGAAGCTTTTCCTGTCTTTAGGAGTCACCGTCACTTCCGCGACATCCAGCACCCGCAGCCTGGTCACAGCAACATTCCATTCATTGTTGTCGCTGATCGTAAAAACATCTCCCGGCGATACTTTCAACTGATAGGTCGCGGCGTGAGCAGAAACCAGACTCAAGGTAACAAGCATCATCAACAACAATAGCTTTTTCATAATCTTCTCCTGCGGTATATTCTATTTGCTTTCCAGTTCAATGACTACAGCGGTGCCGTAGCAGAGCACTTCGGTGCTGGAGCCCTGGACGCCGACTTCCGACGCGTCGTAACGCATCCCGACAATCGCATTCGCCCCCATTTCCCGCGCATGCTGCAACAGCAGATCGTAGGCCTGCTGCCGGGCCTGTTCGCACATCTGGGTATATGAACCGATATTGCCGCCGATGATATTTTTCAACCCGCCCATAATCCCCTGCGCAATCGTCGGCGACCGTACAATGATCCCTCGGGCAACGCCCCTGTATTCCTTGATGCGATATCCCTCAATCGTAAAAGTCGTAGTTACCGGCATGCTCATAATCAATACTCCTGATTCCAAAAGATTAAGCAATATACTTATCAGTACCGGAAATGTTCAAGACTGCACCGAAATAGATATGATGAAAGTCGCTGTCCGGATAGCATTGAGAGATAATCTTCTTGTCAAGAAAGTTCTCTCCCTTGAACTCATCTTTGTACATTACACGGCATTCGATGATCAGTTCTGCTTCGTCAAAACCGGGCGACGAAATATGCCCGGACGGAATCACGGTCAGGCCGCATTCTTTAATTTTATCAACATCCCGGCCGCTGTGGGCTCCGCAGAAACTGAGCACCTCTTTTTTGTCTTCCGGAAGCGCGCAGACTGTAAAATTGTCATATTGCTCTATGAATTCACGGGTATGGCGCTGCGGCCTGACAGTTGCAATCACCACCGGCTTATTCCAGATGGTACCCATAAATCCCCAACTGACAGTCATGGTATTGGCTTTGCCAGTTCCGGCATCACCGCTGGTCAGCAGCATCCAGCCTTTGTTCAAAATTTTAAAGATATCGGTATTGAAACTGTCCAGTTCTATTTTCTTTCTGTCCATTCTCCCCTTCTCCACTATTGATTAATGATTAATGTCTCCTGTATAATAATCAACGATGAGGAAAAATCAACCCGCCGCACGCACATTATTCACATTTGATGTATCAAAGGCGTTCTTATTTCCAGAACTTGCTCCGGAAGAATAGCGCGACGTTGACCAGGCCGATCATCACCGGAACTTCAACCAGCGGTCCGATGACCGCCGCAAACGCGGCTCCGGAATTAAGGCCGAATACTGCCACCGCTACAGCAATTGCCAGTTCAAAATTGTTGCTGGCGGCGGTAAACGCCAGGGTCGTGGTCTTGCCGTACCCTGCCCCGGCTTTCCTGCCCATCCAGAAGGAAACGAGAAACATGATCACAAAGTAAACCAGCAGCGGAACCGCAATGCGGATCACATCCATCGGTATCTGCACAATCAACTTTCCCTTGAGGCTGAACATGACTACGAGAGTAAACAGCAGCGCAATCAAGGTAACCGGGCTGATCTTTGGAACAAATGAGGCATGATATCTTTCGCGCCCGACCAGTTTCACCCCGACAAACCGGGTCAGCGCTCCGGCAATAAATGGAATGCCGAGGTAAATGAAAACAGTTTTAGCAATCTGACCGATACTGACATCCACCACTACCCCCTTGAACCCGAACAGCGGCGGCAGGACAGTAATGAAAATCCAGGCATAAACGCTGAAAAACAGCACCTGGAATATGCTGTTGAATGCAACCAGTCCGGCAGCATATTCAGTATCGCCGTCAGCCAGGTCGTTCCAGACAATGACCATGGCGATGCAGCGGGCTAAACCGATCATAATCAACCCGACCATATATTCCGGATAGCCGCGCAGAAATACAATGGCAATCACAAACATCAGCACCGGACCGATCACCCAGTTTTGCATCAGAGAGATCCCCAGCACTTTCTTATTGCTGAATACATCCCCCATCTCCTCGTATCTGACTTTGGCGAATGGCGGATACATCATCAGAATCAACCCGATGGCAATGGGAATGTTAGTAGTTCCGACCGAAAAAATATTGACAAAATCTTCAATACCGGTGATAAAATATCCAAGTCCGATACCCAGGGCCATTGCGCCGAATATCCACAAGGTCAGATAACGGTCGAGAAACGATAATTTCCGAGCGATATGATATGTCATATTGTATTTCCTTAATGTTTACCGGCAACAAGCCTTTTTTGATTCTTCAATCTCTCCTGCCCTGCAACATGAACTGCTCCTGATTGAATTGCCCAGAGCCGCTCTCACATGTTTGCTCATGAACGAATCGGCCCCCCGCTGCAAAGATTCACCTACAGCAACGGCATTTTTAATTTTTTCTTCAGACACCCCAAGCTCTTTCGCTCTATTCTGATGATAGGTAAAGCACGGCTGGCAGTGGGCGGTGACCGAAGCGCCGATAGCGATCAATTCCTGTATTCTCTCGTCATTGCCAGCTTCCCGTGTTTTAATGACGGAAATATTGAGACTGGTTATGTAATCGCTCAGCTTTTCGCCTTCGGGCAGCAACTCGATGATGGCGCAATATAAAGGGTCATTCCATTCGGTCATCTTGTCAATATAACCGGACTTCTTATCAAATTTGAACTCCGCAAAGCCGGCGTCTTTTATCATTGCTTCCGTTTCATCAATCAATACCGCGCCGGCGACACAACCGACAAGGGCGGCAACCGATTCCGCAACATTTACCGGCAGCGGTTTCAACAACGCCAGATCAGACACTGCGGCCCGGCCTCCCGGTTTAAGCACCCGGAAGATTTCTTTCCATACCTGAAGTTTATCGGGCGAAAGATTGATAACACAATTTGAGATAACCGCGTCAATACTGTTGTCAGCAACCGGCAAATGCTCGATTTCCCCTAACCTGAACTCAACATTCTGTAATCCGGTTCTGCGGGTAAATTGATTAATGTTATTTCTCGCTTTCATCAGCATCTCGTGAGTCATATCGACCCCGACAGCTCTGCCTGACGGCCCGACCTTTTCAGCCGCGATAAAAACATCAAAGCCGCCGCCGGAACCAAGATCCAGCACGACTTCGCCAGACGTTAAAGATGCAATTGCGGTCGGATTACCGCAGGAAAGCCCCATGTTTGTGCCTTCCGGCAATGAAGCCAATTCCGCCTCGGTATAGCCCAGGCCGGCGGCAAGTTTCTCCGGATTTTCAATTCCGCAGCATGAACTTTTAGCTCCGCAACATGAAGATTTTTCACTAACCGCAATTTTGGAATAAGCATCCCTCACATAATTATGAATTTTCTCATCTTTTCCAACATAGCTAGTCATTTTAAACTCCCTGTATATTGTTACATCTTTATTTTATTTATAAGAAAGATTGCCTGGAAGAGCCGCAACAAATTTTTTAATTTCGTCTCTAACCCGCCGGTAACAGTTTAATTTTTCTTCTTCAGTTTTTGCATCCTTCGCCAGTTTCGGCGGATCATCAAAACCGACATGAACCACTTTGGCTTTCGCCGGAAAGAACGGACAGGTCTCATGGGCATGACCGCAGACGGTTACAACATAGTCAAAGTCGATTCCGTTCAAGTCGGTCAGCAGTTTCGATTTATGCCCGGAGATATCCACACCCGCTTCCGCCATGACTTTGACTGCATAGGGATTAAGTCCATGCGTTTCAATTCCTGCCGAGTATGCCTCGATGATGTCGCCTTTCAGATGTCGGCACCATCCCTCCGCCATTTGGCTCCGACAGGAGTTTCCAGTACAAAGAAATAAAAATTTAAGTTTGTTCATTCAAATTACCTTGTTAAGAAGTTTATAATCTTGGCCCAATCTATAAAAGTATCTCTCCTGAATTCCTGCATTTCCAGAATTATTTTTTCATCACTCCGGCAAGCCGGTCTTGTCCGCAGATAAGCCCGCTATTAATTAATTCTGAAAACTCGCCGGTAGTTTTGATTATTTCCAGCATTTTAAAAAGCGCTGCAATTGATGTCTGAACCGCAATACTGGGCAGACTGATTCTAGCCACACCGCAATCCTTCAATTCGTTGATTGAAAAATTATTAATGTTATAAGGTAATCCAGCAGCAATACTGACCGGACCCTTGATTTCTTTTACCAGAGTTCTTACTTCGTCCAAGGTTGCAACCTTAGTGACAAAAACCATATCTGCTCCTGCTTCCAGAAACATATTGCCGCGGATAATGCATTCCTTCAATCCCGCTGGTCTTGACTCTGTCGCAGAAAGCGCGTCCGTCCTGGCATTGATTAGCAGATCCGGAGTTCCCTCGGCAACAGCGGCTTCTCTAGCTTGCCGGATTTTTTCAGTTGCAATCTCCCGTTCAATAACTTTAATACTAGTGGAAGGGAAACTTGGAATAACCTGATCCTCTATGTTTATTCCGGCAATTCCTGCGCGGAGATAGGCTTTTACTGTCTGAACAATATCACAAAAACCGTCTTCGCCATCAGCCATGACCGGAATCTCTACCGCCTTTACAATTTCGGCAGTTACGGCAAGGTTCTTTTCAAAACCTAATTTTGCCTCAGGAAGCCCTCCAGAAGCAATCGCGACACTATAACCTGAACATTGGACTGCGGGAAATCCCATCTGCTCGATGATGATTGCCGAAAGCGGATCATAGGCGTCAGGCACCACTAAAGTAATCCCTGAACAAATCATGTCTTTAAGAATTTTCGCCTTGTTCATTTTTCCATACTCCTAAACTGCTCTTGTAATAATACAAATCATCGCATTTCTTTTTCGACTTCATTTATTGGCTACCGGACAGCAACTGATTCCGCGCTGCTTACGACAAATCTCATCCAGCGGCGATGCAACTATTTTAGCTAAACCTCTTAAATTAGCCTTATCACTCAAGCTTTCTTTAAGCCATGCCCGGAGAAGATTATCTGCAATGCTCAGCCGGTAATGTATCCAGCGCCCTTCTTTCCTGCTTGCCAGCACCCCGGCATTAACCAATATGGAAAGATGACGGGAGGCGGTAGCGCCGGC
>CAIJKT010000913.1 GCA_903821255.1 uncultured Lentisphaeria bacterium
ATGAAAAGCATTTCGCTGTATTTCGGCAGCGGCCAGATTGAATCATCCACGACCAGCTCCAGTGCGTCAACTGCTTTTCTCAGCGGCGCGAGAGCTTCGGCAATTTTTGCTGGTTTGTCAGCAGCCACTTCTTTTTTCAATGCAGTTGCCGCGGCATCAATTTTAGCGATAATTCCACCGATCTCTTCAATGGACGCTTTGAGTTCTTTGACGCCGGATTTGATGCCGATCGAAGAAAGCTTGGCAACCGTATCCGCCAGTTTATTCATCTGGACTGCCGCGGTAGGCAGATACATGGTACTTACCATGTTCAATGCCAGTTCGCCTTCAATCTTCAGCTTCTTGTGGTATTCTTCTTTGAACACTTCATAGCGGCTGTGGACTTCGGCATTGGACAGCACTTTATATTTTTCGAATAACGCGATATTTTCTTTGGCTACCAGACGGTCCAGAGCTTCCGGAGTCTTGCGGAAATTATAAAGTCCGCGCTTGGTAGCTTCCTTCAGCCAGGCTGCACTATAGTTGTCGCCGTTGAAAATAATCCGTTTGTGCTTTTTGATGATGTTCTGGAGCAGGGTCTGAAGAGCCTTGTTGAAATCTTTTTTGCCGGCCTTTTCCAGGATGGTCGCAATTTCATCAAAAGACTCTGCAACAATGGTGTTAAGCGTAATGTTCGGTCCCGCGCAGGACTGGCTGGAGCCTACTGCCCTGAATTCAAACTTGTTTCCGGTAAAGGCGAACGGGCTGGTACGGTTACGGTCAGTAGCATCCATCGGGAGCGGCGGCAGAGTATCAACTCCAATCTGCATAACTTTTGCGGCCTTGGATGATTTTGCTTCGCCTTTTTCAATCTGTTCGATAACATCCGTCAACTGGTCGCCGAGGAAAATCGAAATGATTGCCGGCGGCGCTTCGTTGGCGCCAAGACGGTGGTCATTGCCGGCATGAGCGGTGGAAACCCGCAGCAGATCAGCATGACGGTCTACAGCTTGAATAATCGCACACAGCACAGTCAGGAAAATCGCATTCTGGTGCGGATCTTTTCCTGGCTCAAGCAGATTTCTGCCGGATTGACTGATGGACCAGTTATTATGTTTGCCCGAGCCGTTAATGCCGGCGAAGGGTTTTTCATGGAGCAGGCAGACGAGGCCGTGGCTGTCGGCAATTTGACGCATTACTTCCATGACAATCATGTTGTGGTCAACAGCCAGATTAAGTTCTTCGAACATCGGAGCTAACTCAAACTGCGCCGGGGCAACTTCATTGTGTCTGGTCTTGGCGGGGATGCCAAGCTTCCACAGTTCCTGGTCAATATCGGTCATGAACGCGAGGATGCGCGGTTTAATCGCACCGAAATAATGGTCTTCAAGCTGTTGATGCTTCGCCGGAACGGCTCCAAATAGTGTTCTGCCAGCCTGAATCAGGTCCGGACGGCACATATACAGACGCTTGTCGATCAGGAAATATTCCTGTTCCGCGCCAAGTGTCGTAACAATCTTTTCATCGCTGTTTTCGCCGAAACATTTCAGCAGGCGTTTGGTATGTTCACCGAGAATTTGAATTGAACGCAGCAGCGGCGTCTTTTTATCCAGCGCTTCTCCGGTGTAGGAGCAGAACGCGGTCGGAATGCAGAGCGTTGCGCCGTTTCTGCCTTTTTTGATGAAGGCCGGGCTGGTCGGGTCCCAGGCAGTATAGCCGCGGGCTTCGAAAGTGGCGCGCAGGCCGCCGGACGGAAAGCTGGAAGCATCCGGTTCGCCCTGAATCAGGTTCTTGCCGGAGAAATTCATGATCACCGCGCCGTCACGGTCGGCTTCGACGAATGCATCATGTTTTTCGGCGGTTGAGCCGGTCAGCGGTTGAAACCAATGAGTGTAATGGCTGGCGCCTTTGCTGATGGCCCATTGTTTCATCGCATTTGCGACATCGTCCGCGATTGATGCGTCAATTGCAACACCTTTTCTGATTGTGGACAGCAGTTTCTTATAAGTGTCTTTGGGAAGATAATCCATCATCACCTTGACACTGAACACATCCTGTCCATAGATTTCAGTGATAGCTAATTCTTTGACATCCTTGTTTTCGCAGTTGGATTCGGCCGCGATCGCCGCGATTGCCTGCTTTCTTACTGAACTGCTCATTTTTTATCCCTCCGGATTGTTTATGTTTTGAGTTCTTTAAAGAATTTTAATCTGTTCAAGTCTAGCAAAATCTATGCCAATAAGAACAATATACTCAATAAATACCTTTAAGACAATAACTTATATATGTATAACATCAATAATACCGTTTTGGCAAAATGTAAACTATATACAAATTTGTAGAAATAATGATTACAAAATTGTAACATCAGACAGCAATGATAACAAAACTGTAATATCCACTATTCTGTTAAAATAGGGAATAATCTGAATATTCGCACACTTCGCAACAGGAAAACAATGTTATTAATAAATTGTCATTGTATATAAAAAAGTCAATCTTCTTTTTCGCTTTTCACGAAAGGAGCAAATCAGGACTGTTTTGAGTCCTGTTAATAAATCACGGTAATTTCTGAAATAATTTGAAAAAATTGAATTCAATGGTTAATTTAAAAGAGCATGGAAATGTTAGAGACTGCTAAAACGATTTATGCAGGAATAATATAGCAACGCGGTCATGAACTCCCGGAGAGTTCTGCAGTTGTTGAAAAACTTTTGCAGGACAATATCGGAGGTATTTTTGTCGCCTGCCGATTCCCTGGGTGACAAAAGAGAAGCAATTAGCACTAACCATAATGAGATAAAGAATGAGGCTCAGGCTCAAACAGCGCTGGAAGAAATGCATCATCTATTTTATCAAGCTGTTCCGCCAGGAAAGCTCTCCTGAATGCATTGCCCGCGGTGCGGCGCTCGGGCTGCTGGCCGCGCTTTTAATTCCAATCGGTCTGCATACCGTTACGATCCTGCTGCTGGCGTTTATTTTCCGGTGCAATAAAATCACTGCATTTGGCGTCACGTTTGCGCTTTCAAATGAATTCACAATCCCGATTATCTATCCGCTGCAGTGCATGCTTGGCGGTTATATTCTTTGTGACCCGCTGTCTATGGCGGAGGTTAAAACCGTATTGTCCGATTTGTATAATAATGTGTCGGTGGAGGAGCTGGTTAACGCAGGCCGGGAGCTCGGCATCCCCTATCTGATCGGCGGAGCCATTCTTTCGGCAATAGCCATCCCCCCGGGTTATATAACTGCGCTAAGATTTGCCCGCAAAATGAAAGCCCGTCATGCGGAGAAAATGCAAAAGCGGCTGGATGCGTCAATAACCGCCAAAAGCACAAAAACTAATAATAATCTATCTTGATCTCTCATTTTCTGATTCAGTCTTTTCATACTGCAAACTGCAGGCTTGATAAAATTGAGTTGTTTTCATTTTTAAAATCAATTTTCACTGATTTTTCTCTTGCAATTTTCAAATTCAGAATATATGTTAGGTCGGTTTTTTAATTTTTTATTTAAACATTCACCTGCCAACAGGAGGTTTGTATATGGCCGAAGAACTGCAGGGACTTTTAGACAGGATACATCAGGAAGGCATCAAAAAAGCCGACGATGAAAAAAATACCATAATCCAGGCTGCGAAAAAGCAGGCCGAGGAGATTATCAACGCCGCCAAACAGGAAGCCGGAGAGATTAGAAAACAGGCAGAAACCGATGCGGCCAATAACGAGGCAAGAGGCAAATCCGCGGTATCGCAGGCAGCCAGAGATATTATTTTAAAATTGCGTCAGGAATTTCAATCCAGGCTGGAAAATGTCATTAAAAATAATATCGGAGCCGCGATGACCCCTGAATTCATGGCTTCCATTCTGCGTCAGATGGTTGAAAGATTTAAAAGTCAGAACCCGGATGCTGAACCTAAGCTTGAGCTGCTGGTTGCGGCAAAAGATCTGGCGGAAATGGAAAAACAGTTGAAGGCCGGGCTTGCGGGAAACCTTAAGCAGTCTCCGCGGATTCTTGCCGGACAGGATATTGATTCCGGACTGAAATTCAGTGTCAGCGGCGATAATGTCTTTTTCGATTTTTCTGATGAAGCTATTGCCGACATCATTTGTGCCTATGTCGGTCCGCGCCTGGCCGAAATGATCAAGGCGTAATTCTTAAAATAAAAGCCGAAGCCGCGATATGAAACAGTACTATTATCTGATTTGCTCTTTACCATTCATTAAGCTGGAAGAAACTCCGTCTATAAACAGCGGAGAGTTCCGGCGTTTATGCGAAGAGCAGATCAGCAGAAATGATTTGCAATTGCTTGACGCGGTTTCACTTGTTCCGCTGAAAGACAGCCCTTTTGCCGCAGATACCAGCGCATTCCAGTGGCTTGCTTTAGAGAAGAATCTGCGCAAGCGTATGGCATTATACCGGGCGGGGCGCAAAAGCGAAAATGCAAATCGCGCCATGCCGAAAGGCGATGACTCTTCTGACATCGACCGCGGCATTCAGGAAGCGTATGCCAAACCCAATCCGGCGGAACGTGAAAAATATTTGGACAGCCTCCGCTGGCACTGGCTGGATGA
This sequence comes from uncultured Lentisphaeria bacterium, assembly GCA_903821255.1. Next base: position 4,554 of record CAIJKT010000913.1, read on the forward strand.
GCTTGAGTTCGGACATTATTTTGATGTCAATAAACTGTTTATTTATAAATTACGGCTGCTGATCCATGAGAAGTGGCTGTGCAGGAATAACGAACAGGGATACGAGAATTTTGACCGGATTGTTGCTGCCATAAATGACAGAGGCGGATCTGATACTGAAACTAAAACGGAAGAGAATTAAATGACTTACATATATAATAACAGGAGAGACACTTGAGATGCAAGACTCCAGCACAGGAAGAATAGTCGGGGTCAACGGTAATATGCTGACCGTGGAATTCGACACAAACGTAACGCAAAACGAAGTCGCCTTTGCCAACATCGGCAACGAACGCCTGAAATGCGAAGTTATCCGGGTACGCGGCAATCGCGCCGATTTGCAGGTCTTTGAAAGCGCCGGCGGACTTAAGGTCGGCGACAAGGTTGATTTTACCAGCGAACTGCTCAGCGTTGAGCTGGGGCCAGGCCTGCTTACTAAAGTGTATGACGGGCTGCAGAATCCGCTTGACGAACTGGCGGAGAAAACCGGCTTTTTCTTAAAGCGCGGTTTTTATATGAAAGCGCTGGATTATGAAAAAGAGTGGCTGTTCACGCCGCTGGCCAAAGCCGGTGACCGGCTGCAAGCCGGTGACCATATCGGCTTTGTTCCGGAGGGGATTTTCAAGCATTATATCATGCTGCCTTTCGGACTGCATGGCGCATGGGAGCTCATCGAAGTAAAAGCCGCCGGTAATTACCGGATCGGCGATACCGTCGCCAGAGTTAAAAATGAAAAAGGCGAAGAACGCGGCGTAACCATGGTTCAGAACTGGCCGGTAAAAATTCCGATAACCGCATATAAAGAGAAAATGCTGCCGTTAAATACGCTGATTACCCAGCAGCGGATTATTGATACATTCTTCCCCGTCGCGGTCGGCGGGACTTTCTGTACTCCCGGACCTTTCGGCGCAGGCAAAACCGTATTGCAGCATGCGCTCAGCCAGCATGCCCAGGCTGATGTAGTAATCATTGCCGCCTGCGGTGAGCGAGCTGGCGAAGTTGTCGAAATTCTTCGCGAATTTCCGCATCTTGACGACCCTCGCACCGGACGCACGCTGATGGACCGTTCAATTATTATCTGTAATACCAGTTCGATGCCGGTTGCGGCCCGTGAAGCTTCCGTTTATACTGCCGTCACGCTGGCGGAATATTACCGTCAGATGGGACTTAACTGTCTCCTGCTGGCAGACTCTACCTCCCGCTGGGCGCAGGCGCTTCGTGAAATGTCCGGAAGACTTGAAGAAATCCCCGGTGAAGAAGCGTTCCCTGCTTATCTGGAATCGCTGATTGCCGGTTTCTACGAACGTGCCGGACTGGTCAAACTCAATGACGGAACCAACGGGTCCGTCACCATCGGCGGCGCCGTCAGCCCTGCCGGCGGCAACTTTGAAGAGCCGGTCACCCAGGCGACACTCAAGGTCGTCGGTGCTTTCCTCGGACTATCCCGCGAGCGTTCCGATGCGCGCCGCTTCCCGGCGATTCATCCGCTGGACAGCTGGAGCCATTACCAGAGTATCGTTGATAAAACCGATATTGCCAAAGCCCGCATGATTCTGCGGCGCGGCAATGAAGTCAACCAGATGATGAAAGTGATCGGCGAAGAAGGCACTCATATCGACGATTTTATGTTATACTTGAAGAGTGAATTTCTGGACTACGTTTACCTCCAGCAGAACACTTTCGATAAAATTGACGGCGCTACCGATGCGGATCGTCAGAAATATGTTTTTAACAAAGTTGTACTGGTTCTGAATGCCGATTTCGGTTTTAAAGACAAAGACCTTGCCCGCCGTTATTTTCTGGAACTCCGTCAGAACTTCCTTGACTGGAACTTTTCCGAAACCGGAAGCGACGAGTTTAAACAGCTTGAAAGCGCAATAGACGCAAAAGTTAAGGAGCACAGCAATGCGTAAAGTATATCATCGCATTATCCAGATCGCAGGTAACGTTATCACCGTGGAGGCCGACAATGTCGCATATAA
>CAIJKT010000914.1 GCA_903821255.1 uncultured Lentisphaeria bacterium
CTATAAAGTCAGGCCAAAGCGCCTGACAAAAATACGAAAGCCGGTCGTCTTACCGGTTTTATACTCTTCAATTCCATAATCAAGATCCGCCGTTGAATTTTTTTTGCTTGCATTTCGCGCAACACAAAGCATGTTAAAGCTAGAAGATTGCGGCAGGCAATCCAGACGGTTAAAGGGAGTCTCAATTAAAAACAGGCGAAAAGTTTAATGAGTTATTGCACGAAAACACAAAAGCTAAAATCTGACCCCGATGACGAACTTTAACCAAGAAACATGGTGTGTTGCCTGTGACGGAGGTAGTTATGGCAAAAAATAAATTTAATACTCGAATCTTTTTTCCAAAGATAATTTCTCTATGGATTATATTGAGTGCGATGGTTTGTTACAGCGGAAACAATAAAACGCCAGAAACTCGAGTAGAGGCTTTTGCAACTCAGTCAGAACAAGATATCGTTCTAGCGGCCAACAAATTGTTTGCGAATAATGAAATTGCTGAAATAAAAACGATGAAACATATTTGGGAACTTGCTCCGTTTATCGGCAAAAACATCCAATTATATGGACAAGCTGTTGTTTATCTTGGTTGGAAAAATGATCCGGTATTTTTTCGCGTAAATGGTAAATTAGAAATACCTGCCGGGCTTTTAGAAGGATGGTTAAAAGAGCAGCAGGTACCTCTAATTCGAGAAGGGGATAATTTAGTAAGTCCACTTATGGTCGTCAGAGGGAAAATAGTATTTGATTATTTAGATATGAGCATATCAGAACATTGGGAACGGGCAGATGATAGTACTGTTCCCGGCGGGCGCTGGGAATTTATAAATTTGCAGGTGATTAAAAAATATAGTTCTCCGCCGCTAGAAGCGGAACGTCCCGCAGATGTCTTGTTAGCACCGCCAAGTGAATCTTCAAAGGCGCAATTTAATGACATTTTTTATGGTTTGATGGGAGATGCCGATATTATTACTTTAAATCGTTACATTTCGATGTTGGATCGGAAAAAGGCAGTTAAATTTGAATCTGCCCAAACAGGAGAAGCTAATTCTGTTATTGATTTGATTCCTTTTATAGGTTCCAATATTGAGCTAAAAGGAAAAGCAATTAAAACAGGGGAATATAAAAACTGGCTTGTTATCAATAATAAAGATAAAATTCTAATTCCCATCGATTTATCTGTAGCGAATATGCTTGATAAGACGGTAATTATTAGCGGTTATCTTCAATATGTATATTATACTCCGGCAAATCGTCACTCGTTAAAAGAGAATAAGTTTATTCCACAGGAGGAAGGAAGTTTGTATTTAACGTCAACTAAACTTGTCAAAGTGCTGGCGGAAAATGAACTCAAAGAGAATTCATTACCTTGCATAAGAGAGGTAGAAAATTTTGTAATTTATAGAGCCCGCAAATCTTTTATTACCGGCTTTTATCAGGATGCGGACGAAATCTCTTTCAGAAATTTTATTATAAATAAGATGAAAAAAGAAATAAAAAAATCTGATTCAAAGACGAAATGATCGATTTAATCTGATAAATCAATATTGAAAGTGTATTCCTTGAAAACAAAGGTTCTTTTTATGCTTTTTATTGAGTTGAGTCATCGGGGTCAAACTTTAGCACTGGTGTTTTCTTAGCTTGCAAGTCAGCTATTTCATGACATTGGGAAGAATTTAAACAATAGTATTGAAGTCAAATTTTGTGTTGTTGAGGCTTGTTAGTATTATCTATCCGGTTATATTTCAGTTTGTTGTTTTCAGGCTGGAATTCAAAGAGGAAAAAGAGGCGTAAAATCAATGAATTATTGCACGAAAACACCAAAGCTAAAGCTTTGACACCGATATTCTAATGCAATTATCCGAAATTGGAATAATTGCCGATTGCGCAATTAACAACCCTGCCCAATGGCGGAAAGATATATTTTTCATCCAGTGACCATACCGGCGGGGCATTGTCCCAATAATCTTTCCGCTTTATTTCGCGGGTTCGGCGTACAGGGCGGGTTTGTCGGAGAGACGGTTTTGCTTAACCAGGGCGGTGTATTGTTTGGCATCAATGTCGCGGGGGCCGCCGGGCGGAGGATTATTGGCGGCGGCATCGGCGGCGGAGGTTGACGGCAGATCGGTTACCGGGGTCTGCTTCGAAGGCGTGCCGATCAATTTGCCGAATGCTTCGCCGGCTTTTTCCAGGGTTTTGGTGATGCCTTTGGAACTGTAGGTCGCGCCGGTCACCGCTTCAGTATCGGCAATGCCCGGTTTGAAAATGTCTTTATCGAGATAGCGGTCTTTTTTCTGGATTACCTTGTTAAGATACTGCGGGGTTTCGGAAGACTTGATGATCTGGAAATTTCTCAGGACGCCGGCGGCGGACACATAGACCAGCATCTGAATGGGGCCGTTAAAGCCTTTGACGTCGTGGACAAAATCTCCGGTATCAAAAAGATATCCGGCAATCTTGCCGTTTTTGTCCTTCAATTCTAAAAAAGTTTTGCTGTCGACAGTACGGGCAGTTGCGGTAAAATTTCTGCTGCCGGTAATGGATTGAATATGATCCGCCGAAAGCGACTTAATTTCCGCGGATGCACCAATCGCCATTGCCAGAACCGTGCTGAAAACCAGAGTTATTCTTTTTATCATTTTTTGTCCCGCTGTTTAAATTTATATAATAATATACTATACGGCTGTCGTAAATCCAGCAGCCGGAATCCAAACTTAACCACAGAGACACAGAGAAAACCTTTTTTTCGGTTAAATCAAAAGCCATTTTAAACCATGGAATGCGTTTTATGTTGAAGTTGCATTTCGGCAGTTAAACCCGTCAGTTTTCTCTGTGTCTCCGTGTCTCTGTGGTTACAAGGCGTTTCAGAGCCAGGGCTCATAACTTAATTTTCCATTTACAATGTTTGCCGGAGCGGTGTATGGATGTTCCTCTGCTTTGCCCATGCCCATGATGTGCATTACCTGCCATCCGTTAACTTTTAAATAATCGGAGACCAGAGACCGGTGACAGCGCCACCATACTGCTTCGGAACACATAAATGCCGCGGGCTGTTTTGATGCAAGCGTTTCAAGTTCCTGAATTCCTGTTCTAAACGCGCCGGTTTCCATATAATCGGCATAGCCGCGAAAGGCAATATCCCGCCATGCCGTATTTTTAGAATCGGGAGCTGCTTTTCTTCTTCCTCCCAGATTTTTTAAGTGTATATATTGTATGTTCTCTTCGGGTAAAGAAACTTCCAATGCCGCTTTATTGTACTGTGGAAATCTACGGGAACCGGGATAACTTCTGATATCGGCAATCAGCTCAATTTTAAATGAACGCAGCAAGGCGACAAATTCATCAAAAGGATGAGTTGAGTGGCCAATCGTCCAGATAGTTTTACTTTCGGTTTTCATATTTTCATCTAAAGCCTTTTTTATGAATTTTTCCCGCCATTAATATTTTACTTCCCCGGCTTTCGATATGCTACCGCCAGCAGCATCAGGATTGTCGCGATTGCCAGCAGCAATAATTTATCCGTTCCCAGCAGCGGCAGCAGGATGACCGCGGTGATGATGCCGCCGATTGCGCCGCCGATGTTATCCAGGGTTTCCAGCAAAGCCGCCGAGGCGGTGTCGCCGTGTCCGCGCAGTTTAAAAATACAGGCGGCGCGTGGCAGATAAGTTCCGCTGAAAAAGCCGGTGCCCAGAAACAGCAGCGCGAAAATCCATACCGGCAGCGAATCGCGGGAGATGTGCCTGAGCAGCAGCAGAAATATTATAAATCCCAATGAGGCGGTCACGAAAGAGCAGTACCGGCCCTGCCCCCGGTTTTGCAGAAAATCCGTGAGCCTGCCGCCGCAGAATAAACCGAGCATGAAAAACGCGTTGACCAGCCCGAAATAGAGGAAAATCGAGCCCTTGTCCATTTGAAAAGCGAACATCAGCCAGATGTTGACGGCCATAGCGACAACCGAAATGAAAAACAGGATGAACAGCACGTCAAAACTGCCGGCGGCAATGTCGCCTTCCAGACAAGACCGCACCGCCGGACCCGATTGTCCGCGGCGCATGAACCAGCGCGGCACCAGACGTGAAATGGCATACAGCGCCAGCGCGATGAGGCATACCGGCAGAATATCCCTGGAATAGAGGGTGATGGCGGCGGCGGGAAGTTGAGCGCCGCCCAGTTTTTTGATCGAAAAGACCATTGAGAACAGGCAGGCCAGCGGGCTGGAATCAGAACTGGACAGCCGCTGCCGCCGGAGACTGCCGGCAGTCTCCTGATATTTGCTCATCTGCAAATCAACCCGCAGCGGGTCGAATACGGTCCGCAAATATTGCGGCGGAAAGATTTTGCTGAAATAGGAGATGCCGCTTAACCGTTTTTCCAGCAGTGGCGCGGAATCGGAGACGATGCCGGTTTTAAACGCCGCCCAGAAGCAACTGTTCTCGCCGGGCATTAACACGACCGCTGGAAACACCTGCTGGAGATTCAGCAGCAGCGAACCGCCGAGAAAAGCGATTTCCCGGCTCAGGTAGTTTTCGCCGCCCTGGAATGATGCGCTGACAATGCCGGATTCAGCCATGACCCGGCTGACTAGCTGATAAAACTCCCGGCTGAAATAGCGGTTTAAACTGAGCGATGACGGCGGCGGAAACCGCAGTATCACCAGATCGAATTTGCCGTTTGCGTTCCGCAGATAATCCCTGATTTCGACGCCCGGGATTTTCATCTGCGGCGGAATGGTCTGAAACTGTTCCGGGAGCCGCGGCAGCAGCGCTCCGGCGTAATCCGGATCGGGGTCCAGCCAGACCACCTCGCGGACGCTTTTTATCCCGCAGAATGTCCGGCATAAATTAAACGTTCCGGGACCGATGACCAGGATGCGTTCCGCCGCGGGCTGCTGCGCCAGATTCAAGGCGGCGCATTGCAGCGCTGATTCGCGGTCGGTCAGGTTTTCGTAAACGGAATTCCAGCACAGCACGGTAAAGCTGCCGGAATAATTGCCGCAGAGATATTTCGCCTGCGGCGTGGAAAAACTTCCGGCGTATTCGCCGCCGGGCAGCATCCGCGACCATTGTTTCTGATTTTCCGTCCGCTGCCAGCAACTGCCGAATCCGGCAGCGGCGGCAGTCAGCGCGGTTACGGCAATCGCCAATGCCGCCAGATACGGCAGTTGCCGCCGGACGCACCGGCTTTCCCCTGTCCGGAAAACGTTCAGTCCCAGGATGCCGGAAGTGACGGCGGCGGCCAGCAGGAAAACCGTTTCATCCGCGATGCCGGCGGCCAGCATTGCCGTCACCGCCAGCGCGCCGCCGAACGAGCCGAGCGCCTCGATGACATACACTTTCGCGGCCGGCGCCGGACTGGATTCCACCCATTTCACCGCCGAGACGAACAGCGCGCCGGTAATCAGGCTGACCGGGGCCGCGAAGCAGACCGCCGCAATCACAAGTTTGCCCAGCGGAATCAGTTCATATTCCGCCACGCCCAGCAACTGCCGGGTATTGAGCAGCAGATGCTTTTCCAGGATGAACGAGAACGGATACAGCAGCAGATATGCAAAGCAGCGTCCGGCATGTTTCGACACCGGCGGCAGCCAGGCGGCCAGCGCGCCGGCGCAGATCCACAGCAGCCAGGCAAACAGGAAAAGCCCGGTGGAGATTTCGCTGCCGTCGAACACCGAAAGAAAATCGCGGAACAGCAGCGCCTGTACCAGCATGCTGAACACGCCGATGGCAAAGATCGTACTGGTTGTCAGCAGCTTATTCCGCATGTTATTTCCGCTTTTCTTTTTCGCCAAAGACTATGGCCTGGAAAGTCTGGAATTCGGCGCCGCTTTTCCAGGCGCCGGCATCCAGTCCGGCCTTTTCCGCCAGGTTCGACAACGTTTCCGCCAGGCCCCAGCCCTGCTCGGTGGCGACCTGCGGCAGGAACACCGCCGAACGCCCGTTCTTCGACAAAATCACGCCGTCGCGGCCGATGACTATATCCTTATATGAATTGACCTTCACCGGCGGCGTCAGCGCGGATATTTCAATGTCAATATCTTTAAGTTCCGCAGTGTTCACCGGGCTGAAACGCCAGTCGTTCAGCGACGAATTCACCGCCTGGGCGGATACCGCCTGATACAGCGGGCGGCGCGGCATAATCTCGCCGATGCACCCGCGCAGCTGGCCGTTCTTATGCAGGGTGACAAACACGCCCATGTGCTGTTTCATGGCCGGGGAAATATTCGCGCCGAGTTCATCCGGGTCCGGCACGGATTTTCCGGCGACGGCATATTCCGCCGTTTTCCGGGCGATCTTCAGCAGCGCCTTTTTGTCGGCGTCGCTCAACTCCGGCAGTTTGGCGTCAGCCGCTTTAACTTTAGTCTGCGCCGTTTTCCAACTGCCGGTGAAGGCGATTGACGCATAGCTTACCGAGTGCGCGTAATTTCCGGTCATACTGCCGGAGGTGCCATATTTCAGCAACTGCCCTTTGCTGCCTTCCGGCAGCAGCGACAGCAGCAGGCGGATGGGATTCTGTCCGCAGACAGTTGCGCCGGTTTTCCGCAGATATTCCGAGAAGCCGTCTTCGCTGATCGCGATGATTTTGTCAATCGCGCCATGATCCAGTTTATCGAGTTTGTCCCCGGTCTGGAAGTCCAGCGGGAACGGCTCGTAGTCAAAAGAGGCGCCGTAATGAGTGAAATCGGAACTGGCAATAATCAGCGTTTCATCATCGAGCAGCGGCGAGATTGCGGCGACAATTTCCCGTATCGTCCGTTCATCAAGCTGCCCCGTGACCACCGGCACCAGCTTGAAGTTTTTCAGCGCGATTTGCAGCATCGGGATCTGAATATCCACGCTGTGTTCGGAAACATGCGCCCGCGGAATGTATTTGCAGAAATTGTACTTCATCATTTTGTCGATGAATTCGCGGTCCAGTTCGACTTCGCCCAGCACGGTTTTAATATGCGTCGCCGACGGCATGCTCAGGCAGTTGTTCATCAGTTGCGAATGCGACGGCCCGAAGACAATCACCCGGCGGACCGGCCTGCCCGCAATTTCCTTAATGCCGTAAGC
>CAIJKT010000915.1 GCA_903821255.1 uncultured Lentisphaeria bacterium
ACCAGTCATAGTAATCATTGGCATACATGGAAAAACCGATTCCCAGTTGTTTTAAATTGTTTGCACAGTTGTTGGCTTTGGCTTTTTCTCTGGCATTGTTCAATGCCGGCAGCAACATTGAGGCGAGGATCGCGATGATTGCGATCACCACCAGGAGTTCAATGAGCGTAAAAATTCTGTTCTTCCCCGATTTCCCGTTCCAGTTCAAACTGCTTTTTTTCATCTTTCACCTCCGGTTGTTGTTTTGGCTATTAGCATTGTTTCATATTCAGAATATCATTTTACAGTTAATTTTAATGTTTTGATTTCGTGTGGTTTAAAGTACAACTCATTATTTGGACATGCGCGTTCTTTGCTGAGTTCAAAATCCGTTTCACAAACTTTGAATTCACCGTTAAGCCGAGTTTTGACGGCCTTGCCAAGAGTTTCATAAAGGCGCACGATGATTGAATCACCAGCCTTATAGACTGCGGACAGCAGAATATTATCAGCATCGTATTTCAGCCAGGAGTGAGACTCTGCCGGAATTTTCCCGGAATTTGAAAGATGAACAACCGGTTTGCGGTTCATGGTCTGGCCCAACTGAACAGCCTTGCTGATTTCTGACGGATGATGGGCGCAGAAGGCAAACTCGTATTCGTGAATTCCGTTGTCGAAAACTCCCTGCTGAGGAGTCATCATTCCGTCCGAACAGCGGGTTCCGCTGCGTACCAGGCTGACTAAGATACTTTTGCCAACGAGCTGATGACCTGGCGTTCCGGTGTTTGCGACAGAAAGAGCCGCAGCCGTATCGGCGTAGCTCACCCAGTTGAGCGCTGGCCAGTCGCCGGCCGCATGCTGATAGTCCGAACTGTTCAAAGCAAGAGCAGTATCCTCATATTCATAAGGAACTTCAAAATATGGTTTTCTGACGATTGATCCGAAGGGTACCTCATAAGTTGCGTTAGAGTATTTCGGATTCAGTTCCACAGGAAAGCGAATCTGTATCTTGGTATCATTGCCTTTCCAGTCGAGAGTAAGCTTCAAGTTAAAATAATCATGATGTTTCGGGAAAAAATATTCTTTGCGGAATGAAAGTTTCCCGAATCCAGGCCAGTAATCACCGAGATTACCCATTACTGGTTTTTTCCCGGGCTTGACCCCGCCTTCCGTAACGACTTTGAAGAAAAGTTCTCCTTCAGCAGCTTCAACAATCTTCTCATCCTGAAACTCGGAACCGTGGAGCGGACTTAGAATTTGTTCCGCCCACATGGAGCCGTTTTCACGGCGGAAAATGATCTCACCAAAGTTCTCTCCGAATACGTTCTTCTTTGTCCTGCATGACTTCAACTCCACTTTCCCATCGGTGAATAAAGCTTCATAATAATCTGTTTTAAGCGAAAAAGATTTCGGTGCACGCACCGTCTTCTCTTTTGCCGGGGTAGCTTTCTTGAGTTTTAATCCGGTTATTCCCAATGGCTGGAGCTCTGCTTCAAAATAGACTTTCCCGCCGTCGGTCTGGCAGGGGACGCCGTCAGGGACAAGGCCGGATTCATTTTCATAGGAGATGATTTGTTTCCCGGCTGAGATATTTGGATTGAAAACAGTAATTCCACCACCCGAAAGACGTTTCACTGCCGCACCGATTTTTGCTTCACAGCAGGCAGTAATAGAATCGAATTTGCCGTTGATAACAGCATTGACTTTGTCCGTATGACATCCTGCCGCCGCATCATGGAACTGCGTGAGGAAAAGCTCATGCCAGGCGGCGTCATAATCATCAGATGCGTCTGAAAGAGCGGAAAGCGTTTCGGCGGTAAAGAGCAGATTTTCCGCTTTTCTAATATTCTGTTTGACGCCAATCCTGGTCGTATAGCATCCGGAAAACACAGGATTGATCTCACCGGTGAATGTCGAAAGCGTTTCCGGATCAATCCTGTCGGCAAAATCCTGTACCTTGCCGAACTCAATCGGACGTCCGCCCTGACGGTTGACGGTATCCATAATCCAGAAGAAATCTTCCTGCAGCAGATCTTCTTCCGTCATATAAACAGCAAAGGCATCGCCTTCCAGAAGCTTCAAACTTGAAATTGTCTGAGCAAGCCTTATAGCAGGAGGCACCGTTACGGGAACATTGATGGTATAAGATGAATGGTCTATGAAACGCGAAGCGGATGTGACAATAATGTCTGAACCATCAAGACCTTTCCAGATAAACGTTTTTTTGTCAATCAGCTCTTTAGGTACTCCGGGAAGACGTCCGCCGAATATGTAACGGTATCCGGCTTTGTCAAGCACTTGAGGCAGTTGCGCATTCATGCCGAAAGAGTCATTCATGCTTGCAATATCGGGGACGACATCAAAATTCTCCTTGAAGTAACGCCGTCCGGCGAGCAGATTCCGCACAAACGATTCCCCTGAACAGAGATTCGAATCGGGGATACAGAATTCGCCGAATATTTCAATATTGCCGGATTTGACATATTTGCGCAAGATTTCGAGTTTATCCGAATGCTTTTGCAGATACATGCGTATGACTTCCGACTGATCGAAAAAAACATGAAACTGCGGATATTTTTCGATATATGCCAGAATCAGATTGATCTGTTCTTCGCGTATTACAGCGTATTCATCGTATGTCTTATTCCAGGTAAGATCGGAGTGATGATGCGCAGTCAATACTATCTTTCCATCATCGGCATCCGCAGGCGGCCTGTGATGTTTTTCGGATGCGGGAGATTCACCATTTTGCTTTACAAAGAACCCGCTTGCGCCGCAGCATTCAATCATGCCGTCGCTTACAAGTTCACGCAACGCGCTTTGTATTACGGAAATGCTTGCGCCGAAATGTGTTGACATATTCCTCACCGTGGCAAGCCTGTCCCCAGGCTCAAGACTCCCGATCTTGATACATTTCCTGATCTCATCTATGACCTGCTGCCGTTTCGTCGGCTCTATGCTGAGTTTCTTCATATGCTTAAAATTCTCTTTATTGTTTTCTTCCTGATACCAATCGAAAGTCTGGTCGGCTTCTTTTTACTATTATACAATGAATCTTTGAAAAAAGCAATACTTCATAATACAAAATGATACAAAATAATATAAAAAGTTTTATCCGCTTCAAATATCGCCATCAAGATGCCGGTAAATTATATAATCGGACTTATGCCTTCCAGCGCCGATATAGATCAATGCCTTATATAAGCCATTATATTTATTTACATAAAAGATTATTCGTTATTTATTTCATGCTTTTCATCAGCGACGGAAGTGCTATATTTAAAGATATATTTGTTAATTTGTAAAAACTGAGGTATTTAAATTATGAAAATAAGGATGCCGCTTATTCTTTTGATAGCTCTGGCCGCCGCTTTCTGTGTTTCCACCAGCGGATGCGGCTACTGGACTCAATACTCCAACGTGGAAAACACGAAAAAAATGCGCATCGGCATGACCAAACAGGAAGTGCTGGATGTAATGGGAAAACCGCTGGAAGAGGACTTCTGCTCACCCAACGTCTGGTATTATTACACCCAGACCAAATGGCATGACGGATTTTACACCCGCGATGAGTGCATGCCGGTAATGTTCAAAGACGGCAAACTGCTCGGCTGGGGCAATGACTATTTCAATAAAATGTACTTCTCCAACCAGCATATAAAATAACGTCTTCCCGGGATTAACCACAGAGACACAGAGGCACAGAGAAATCCCTGGAACAGGGTTGACAGCCTGAAAACCACAGACGAAGGTATTTTTAATGATGGAAGATAAATATGTACCAATATCTGAAGAAATAAATGTAATTTCGGGAGCTATTATTGATGGGGCATTTAAGGTTCACAAATCATTAGGGCCCGGCCTTCTGGAATCAGTCTATGAAATATGTCTGTGTCATGAACTGCAAAAAGCTGGATTAAAAGTAAAACGCCAGGTTAATGTTCCTGTTGTTTACGACAATATAAAATTTGATGCAGGATTCCGTCTGGATTTGCTTGTCGACGAAAAAGTGATTGTTGAGATAAAAGCAGTTGACGATATGAATCCGGTGTTTGAAGCTCAGATTTTAACTTACCTGAAAATGACAAATACCCGGGTTGGACTGCTGATTAACTTCAATGAATCTGTTATCAAAAATGGCATAAAAAGATTAATCCTATAAAACGCTGCATCTTCTGTTTTTCATAAAAAAAGGATTTCTCTGTGTCTCTGTGGTTAGTCCCCTTGTTTTGAGGATGCTAAACCTGAAAAAAGGATTTCTCTGTGTCTCTGTGCCTCTGTGGTTAAACGGTCCGGCGGTTCAGGGTATAACGCTTGAGCATTAATGCGGGGGCATAGGATTGTTTGGCTTTTCTCAGTCCGGGCAAACCTAAATCCTGTTCGCGGTTGATATATCTGCATCTGCCTGACAGCAGTTTCGCGGTTTCGTGATTGATAAACTGCGACGCCCCTTTGAAATCCCGGGAGGCCTTTTCAAAATGCACATCATAACTATCGCTGTTCTGGCGGCTGAAAACCGTAAACGCCACCGGCTCATCACCCACAAAAACAATCAGACCTTCAATATCCAGCTTGTCAAAATAAGTAAATGCTTTGTGCAGCGCGGAATTTTCCTCCAGCAGAAAATGGCTGTGTTCGAGAAAAGTATTCAGCCGGAGCGCCAGCTTCAGCGTTTCCCTGGCGGATGCGTGGGAAATAGTCACCACCCGGTGATCGGGATGCTCCCGTTCAAACTGTTTAATCAGATTGCGTTTTTTGCTAAGCTTAGCACCGCCTAGCTCAAGCAAATCGCTGGTCAGATAAATATAATCGAAATTATCTGCGGTACAGCTTACTTCAAAATATTGTCCAATATCCGGAAATGCCTGAATATACTCTTCCGGCACATCAAAAAAACTGCCGCTGGAGTAGTCGCGTTCAATAAAATAATCTGCGATTTCGGCCATTTCAGCGGGGGTAAAATACTCTCCGAGCGGCATTTGAATCGAACGTTCCTGCTCGGAAAACAATATTATCCGGTCACTGATTATATTCCAGCGCGTTAAATAAGCCTCGCCCCAGCAGAAAAGATTATTAAAATTGCATTCGCAACTCATCCGGTTCAAAATCGCCAGGTGTTTATCGAAAACAGTTTTATCGCTGAGTTCAACCGGCTTGAATCCGGTTATGTCCAGATTGATCATGATTTTATCCTGTATATCCTGTTTGTCCCTGTTAAACTGCATTTTTTATTTGTCTAATTTAAGCGGAAGTATTAAAGTTTCAAGCTGAAATTTTTCTTCAGAATGCATAATCTGCCCGGCCGCAAGCGGTTCCGTTTCCGGAAGCTTTATCTGCCGCTTACGCAAAATGCGGAGCTCATTCTTCACCGGCCCGTAAATGGCATTGTCTGCCGGAAACGCGGCATGAGAGGTTACGATGCACGTTTCTCCGCCAACAAGCAGGCAGTTAATATCCATATCCAGCAGCAGACAGTCTACTCCCTGAACAATCCGTTTCGCTTTAAAAGTTGCCCTGCCCTCCAGTTTTTCAGGATGGAAATTGAGCCTCAATAATTGACTGCGGAAAAGCTCCAAATCAGGCCCCCATGTGCTTCCGGCGTGAATTGTGCCGGGATAACCCCAGATCGTTCTGCCGGCCGGTTCAATCGTGCCCAGGTCGAAAACCATGCCCAGCAATGTTGCATCTTTCGCGGGAACGGCATTGCCTGACTCTTTAAACGTAAAAACTGTTTTACTGCTGCCGTCACGGCGGATAAATAATATTTTGCCGTCAAGGCCCGGCGGATATTTCACGCCGTTTTCAAGACAGGAGAATTTTTCAATTTTAAGTTCCAGCCCGGACGGCTGAGCCTCCATCACCTGAATGACAGTCAACGCTCCGGCAATTTCAAGCTGAAGATTCTTTAAAGTATTCCTGTTTGATTCGATGCTGCCGGAGAGATAATGTTCAGCAAGATAATCAGCCTTGGCTTCACAACGGAATTTCTGTCCGGCTTTAACGCCGCGGAAAAGATCCGGCTTGAAATCTCCGCCGGCAAATATATTGCCGGCCAGACAAAATGGAGATAAAACAAGCAGCAAGGACTGTAATGCATGCATCAGCATATATCCTTAATTAATATCAGGAAAAATCGTCGTCCAGCACCGACATTTCATCTTCAACAAACTCGATGGCTTTCTGGAACGCCCGCGCCCGGTGACTGATCTTGTTTTTTATTTCAGCATCAAGTTCGCCGAAGGTCTGATCATAGCCGTCAGGCATGAAAATCGGATCGTAGCCGAAACCGTTGCTGCCGCGCGGTTCTTTCGTGATAACTCCGGGCACTTCGCCCCTGAACGTTTCAATAACTTCACCGTTAATCGCAATCGCAATCACGCAGACAAACTTAGCTTTGCGGTTCGGATTGTCGCCAAGTTCGCTGAGAATACGCGCGATGCGGGCGCTGTCTGAATCCGCATAGCGCGCCGACTGGATGCCGGGCGCACCGCCCAGAACCTCAACTTCCAGCCCTGAATCATCAGCGAATGCCGGAATATCGCAATATTTATTGGCGGCAAGCGCCTTGATGGAAGCATTTTCCTCGAAAGTAGCGCCATTTTCCTCGATTTCCGGACATTTTTTATATGAATTCAGCCCGACGACTTCCACGCGCTGATCTTTCAGCAGGTCGCGGTATTCATTAAGTTTATGCTCGTTACATGTTGCAGCGACAATTTGCGCCATGATCTGTCCTTTCAATTTTTTTGTATTTATTCGATCATCACATATATTATAACCAAACGGGGATAAATCAAACAGAAGGTATGGCTTTAAAGCATTATGGACTTAAATCCTGCAAAAAAGATACTTGCTCCGTTCAAAGGGTATAAAGTATATGCCGGCTTCAGCGGCGGAGCCGACAGTACGGCACTGCTGGTGATACTGCATACTCTCGCCGCCGAACTGTCGCTGGACTTGCAGGCGGTACACTTTGAACACGGCATCCGCGGACAGGAAAGCCTTGACGATGCCGCCTGGTGCGAAGATTTCTGCCGGTTGCGCAAAATCCCTTTTACCGGAATCAATCTTGACGTTCTTTCATTGCGCCATCCCGGAGAGAACATTGAAGCGGCGGCACGCCGGCTGCGGATTCAGCAGTGGGTGGCAATGCTTGCCGGACAGGAAAAGACCGTGGTAGCGCTTGGGCATCATGCAGGCGACCGGATTGAAAACCTGTTTATCAGGCTCTGCCGCGGCTCCAATATCTCAGGCCTGACCGCGATGCGCTGCCGCGGCATTATCCACGGCATTGCCCTGGTCCGTCCCCTGCTCCACTATCACAAAGATGAACTGACCACATATCTGTGGGAAAACGACATCTGCGACTGGCGCACCGATAATTCCAATTTTGACAGCACGATTGCCCGGAATTTCTTCCGGCATGAAATCATCCCGTTAATAAAAAATCAGCTTCCTCATGCCGAAAAAGGCTTGTTGCAGGCGGCTGAAACCATCCAGATTGATGCCGATTTCATTGAACAGGCGGCAATGGAGAGTTTCAAAATAATCTGCGGCAGCGCCTATGCGCCGCTGGCGTTCTGGACATCGCTGCACCCTGCCGTGTCCCATAGAGTTCTCCGGCTATGGCTCTCGGAAAACTGCGACAAAGATATGATCCCTGACTACTGCCTGGGGATGCGGTTTAACGAAGCGGTGCGAAAGTTTCAGGGCGAAACAACACTGATTCCGGTCAATTCCGAAATCGCCATCCGCATTTCCGGCAGTGACTGCTCGGTAATCAGCAACAGCGGATTGAAACCTGAGACATTGTTTGAAATACCATGGAACTGGCAGGAATGTCCGCTGGAGTTTAAGCATGGCAGACTCACCGCCCAGACCGTGAGCCCTGACGAAAAACAGAAATACAGTGATGAATTTTCTGATTTAAATACCGCGGTTTTCGATGCCGCCATGCTTCCTCATGTCCTGAATGTGACAGAAAGATGCGATGGCGACAGGATGACGCCGTTCGGCGCGGAATCGCCGGTAAAACTAAAGAAACTGATTACAGACCGCAAACTTTCCGCAATACAGAAAGATAATCTGCCGGTTATCAGAATCCCCGATGGCGATATCCTGTGGGTTCCGGGAGTAAGACGTTCAAGCTTTGCCCCGGTAACAGACAGCAGTACCGCAGTCGTCATTCTGCGCTGGGAACTTTTGCCGGAACAGGACTGGGAATCCTATTCCGCCATACTCTATAATGCCTGACTATTTGCCGGAATCCAGTTGCGCCGCCTTTTCCAGCAACTGTCTGTACAGTTCCGGCGGATAGTTGAACTGCCGGTGCAGAAAGTTAATTAATTCGACACAACTGTTCAGGCGCATCTCGTACCCCTGCACTCTGCCGTCAAGGAAAAATACATTGGTGAAAGTGCCGCCATGGTTTCCGGGGAAGTCGAAAAGTAAAGGAATATCTTTGCTGGAAGTCTCCATGTAGCCGCCGATATAAGCATACGGCTTGCCGGAGGGACAGTAGAATTTGGAACGGTCTTTCAGCAGGCCTTTCTGCACAAGTTCATCCATCATTTTCGCGCCGCCGGTTTCCGGAAAATGGTCCTGATTGTTCATGGCATACATTTTCAGCACAAATCCAA
>CAIJKT010000916.1 GCA_903821255.1 uncultured Lentisphaeria bacterium
CTCGGAGCTTGCCGGAAACTTCAATTCCATGGTTCACGAACTCAAGACCTATATGAAAAACCTGGAGCATTCGATAGCGGCGCAGGAAAGAGTTGAAAACGAGCTGGAACTGGGGGCGAAAATTCAAGCGTCAATGCTGCCCGAAAAGTTTTCAAAGCGTTACAGCCGCAAAGATATCGACCTGGCGGCGACAATGATCCCGGCGCGGAAAGTCGGAGGCGACTTCTATGATTTCACCATGCTCAATGATCATCTGCTTTATTTCAGCATCGGCGATATTTCCGACAAGGGAATTCCGGCGGCGATATTCATGACTCAAACCAAAACGCTGATGCTGGGAAAAGCAATGGAAAACTACTGTCTGGCGGAAATCCTGACACAGGTCAACAATGAACTGAGCGGCAGTAACGAGAGCTGCATGTTCGCCAATATTTTCTGCGGTATTGCCGATATGCGGAAACAGACGCTGAACTACTGCAATGCCGCCTATAACCGTCCGATGATTGCGCATGGCGATGAAGATTTCAAAATAGCGGAAAAAGACACCGGCAGTACCCCGGTCGGCCCGTTCCGGCCTGAAGAAGCGCATTATGTCAGCCATTCGCGGAACCTCCTGAATCTCAGAATTTTTCTGTATTCAAATTCCGTGATTGAGGCAGAGAACCATAAGGGCGAGCACTTCGGAACCGAACGTCTGCGCATCATATTGAATAAGCATAAGGATTTAAGCGGCGATGGAATCATCAGCGTTATTCAGGATGAATTAAACGTCTTTTCCGCCGCCAATGTACAGCCTGACGATATCACCATGATGATGATAAAATTCAAAGAATGAACGACCTGCTCAGGTTATGTTCTTTTCCGCTTTCGCCTTTTCACCGTTCGCCAGCCATTTTTCAATGGCGGCGACCAGTTCCGGAGCTTTGACCGGCTTGGCGATAAAATCATTCATGCCTACGGCAAAACATCTATCCCGGTCTTCTTTAGTGGCATAAGCGCTAACGGCGATAATCTGCACATCATTGTCTATGACTCCTGATTCTTTATTGCGGATGTTCAACGTGGCATCGAATCCGTCCATTTCCGGCATCTGGCAATCCATCAGCACCAAATCATAATCAATGCTGCGCAATGCGGTAACAGCTTCAAGTCCGTTGGCCACCGCATCCGCCGGATAGCCGTTCTTTTTCAAAATAACCATGACCAGCGCCTGAGTGACCGGGCTGTCTTCGGCAACGAGAATGCGGACACGGCGTTTCTGCGGCGCCGCCGGCGCAGCCTGAGCATTAAGTTCATGTTTTCCCGCATGTTCTTTATCGCCGATGATAACTCCAATCGCATCACGAAGCTGCAACTGCCGTACCGGTTTGGAGAGGACTCCGTAGAAATTGCCCTCCTTCAACTGACTCTGCCCAATAGTGGTGCTGGAGAAGAAAGTCATGATAATTGTCCTGATACCGTAAAGTTCCGGATGATTTGCAATCCTCTGTCCGATTTCCAGTCCGCCGCCGTCCGGCATTGAATAATCAATCAGCGCAACCCTGAACGGATCTCCGGCCCTTGCAGCTTCCAGCAGTATTGCAACAGCCGCGTCCGCGGTATCGGCAATATCGACCCGGCACTTCCACGCCTTAAGCATGGTTGAAGTGAACGATCCGGCCGTCCGGTTGTCATCAACCACCAGCACTTTCAAGCTGCTGTAGTCGGGGAACGCCGGACGGCTGCGGGTTTCCGCTACTTTTTCCAGCACCGCGGTAAACCAGAAATCGGAACCTTTGCCGTCCTCGCTGGAGAACCCGATTTCGCCGCCCATCAGTTCCGCCAGCCGTTTGGATATAGCCAGTCCCAGACCTGTGCCGCCATACTTGCGGGAAGTAGAATTGTCCACCTGCGAGAAAGATTCAAACAGAATGTTGCTGCGGTCTTTCGGAATACCGATGCCGGTATCGCTGATCATAAACTTGATTGTAATATGTTTATCATCCTGCTTTTCAACAGTCGCCCGGACTGCCACCTCGCCTCTGTTGGTAAATTTGACGGCATTAGCCAGAAGGTTGGTAATAATCTGGCGCAGCCGCGCGGGGTCGCCGCGCACCAGCGCAGGGATTTCCGGCTCTACCAGGCAGCATAATTCGAGCCCTTTTTCATTGGCTTGCACTGTCAGCATTTCCGCCGTTTCTTCAATACTGGCGCAGATATTAAAATCAACACATTCCAGCGCAAGTTTCTGAGCCTCAATTTTTGAGAAATCCAGAATGTCATTGATGATTGTCAGGAGTGATTCTCCGCTCTTGCGGACAACTTCCGCATATCTGCGCTGTTCCTCGTCAAGACGGGTTTCCAGCAGCAGACCGGTCATGCCGATCACGCCGTTCAACGGGGTACGGATTTCATGACTCATGTTTGCCAGAAATTCGCTCTTGGCGCGGCTTCCCTTTTTCGCCTCTACCGCCAGTTGGCTGGAAATGGCAAGATTATGGCTGAGTTCCTTGTTCTTTTCCAGTAATTCTTCATTCAGTTGTTTCAATTTTTCCTGTATTTGAATGAGTTCCTTTTCAGACTCCACTTTGTCAGTAACGTCCCGGAACATGCAGACAAATTTGTTTTTCTGCGGACAGAAGGCCACCACATCAAAATGTTTTTTCATTTCCTTGCTGAACTCACGGAAAGAGGTGGATTTTCCGGACAGCGCCACCTCGCCGTAGCGTTCAATCCAGTATTTTTCCGTATCCGGCATC
>CAIJKT010000917.1 GCA_903821255.1 uncultured Lentisphaeria bacterium
CCAGCGGATGATTCTTGAGATATTTCGCCAGCGCCATGGCATTGCTGCAATGCGCTTTCATCCGCAGCGGCAGCGTCTCAACCCCTTGCAGCAGCAGAAACTCGCTGATCGGGCTCGGGCATGGACCGATATTTCTCATTCCCTGCACACGCGCCTTGATGATGAAGGCGATATTGCCGGCGCCGGGAACGTTTTTCAGCGCATCCCAGTAGACGATGCCGTGATAGCTGGGGTCCGGCGAGGTGAATTCCGGGAAACGGCCGCTTGACCAGTCGAATTTGCCGCTGTCAATAATTGCGCCGCCGATGGTCGTGCCGTGGCCGCCGATCCACTTGGTGCAGGAATAGACGATTACATCCACGCCGTGCTCAAACGGGCGGCAGAGCACCGGTGCGAAAGTATTGTCCAGGAATACCGGCAGTCCGAACGAATGCGCGGCATCGGTCACTGCTTTCAAGTCAGGAACATCGCCTTTGGGATTGCCGATGGTTTCGCCGTATACCAGCTTGGTATTGGGTTTGACGTTTTTGCTGATGCTGGCCGGAGTCAATTCATCAACAAAAGTAACTTCGATTCCGAAGCGGGGCAGCGTGTAGGTAAACAGGGTTTGAGTTCCGCCGTACAGCGATGACGAACTGATAATATGGTCGCCGGCCTGGGCAATGTTTGTAACCGCCAGGAAAATCGCCGCCATGCCGCTGGAAGTCGCCAGCGCGCCGGTGCCGCCTTCAAGCGCGGTGAGTCTTTTTTCCAGAATGTCGGTTGTCGGATTCATCAGCCGCGTGTAAATGTTGCCGAATTCCTTCAGTGCGAAAAGATTGGCCGCATGTTCGGAGGATTTAAAGACATAACTTGCAGTCTGGTAAATCGGAACCGCGCAGGCGCCGGTGGTCGGATCAGCCTGCTGGCCGGCATGGATCGAGATTGTGGAAACACCTTGTTTTGACATAATTATTAAGCTCCTATTTTTTGAAATAATCCGGCTGACAAATAACGTTCAGCCGTGTCTGGAAATACTGTGACAATAACTTTACCGCGGTTTTCCGGCCTTTTCGCCAGAATTATCGCCGCCGCGGCAGCGGCTCCCGAACTTATTCCGCAGAGGATGCCTTTCTTCATGGCGGCGTCCCTGGCGGCGTCAATGGATGCCTCGTCAGATATCTTGATGACTTCATCAATCACATTCAGGTCTAAAATCGAAGGAACAAAACCGGCGCCGAGGCCCTGGATAGCGTGTCTGCCGGGGGCGTCCCCGGAAAGCACCGCCGATTTATCCGGTTCGACCGCGACAATTTTAATTTTCGGATTCTGCTGTTTGAGATAATGCCCGACCCCGGTCAAAGTACCGCCGGTGCCGACTCCGGCAACAAAGATATCGACCCTGCCGCCGGTTTCCTGCCAGATTTCAACCCCGGTATGTTTAAAATGCGCTTCGGTGTTGGCGGGATTGTTGAATTGCTGGGGCATATAAGCTCCGGGCGTTTCACTCAGCAATTCTTCCGCTTTTTTCACCGCGCCGGCCATGCCTTCAGCGCCGGGCGACAGCACCAGTTTCGCGCCGAGATGCAGCAGCAGGATGCGG
>CAIJKT010000918.1 GCA_903821255.1 uncultured Lentisphaeria bacterium
AAAGTCCTGAAAGTTAAGGCCAAAGCTGGTGACAAGCAGGCAGATTTCAAATGTAATGAAGGCGAATCGATTGAAATCAATGCGGAAAAGATTGCTGCCGTGGCAAAGGCCGCCGCGTTGAAGGCCGCTGCATCAACCGCTCCCAGGATTAAAACTGATACCCGTCTGGTGATTATCAGCGCGGAATACGGCGCCGATGACAAGAAAGCCGATGTTGCCGAAAAAGTAAGAAATATAGTTGCTAACGGCACGAAGAAGATACCGGCGACCAATGAACTGTTCGGCGACCCCGCCGAAGGCGTAGGCAAAGTTCTGACCATCAAGTATAAACTTGACGGCAAGGAAGCTACAGTTTCCGCCAATGAGAATGAAAGCCTTGATCTCCCCTGATAAAGTCAAGCGAAAATAACAGAGATTCGATGCCGGAAGCAATTCCGGCGTTTCATTTTTTAGCGGAAAAACAGCCGGTCGCTGCAGGGGCTTTGTCACGGTACTCACGGGGAGTGATGCCTGTATATTTCTTGAAGACTGAAGCGAAATACTGGCTGGATGAGAAACCCAGATCAAACGCGACGGCGGTGATAGAGGCCTTAGGAACTGTCAGCCGCCTTCTGGCTTCTTCAATTTTGATGCGCTGGGAGAAATCCGCCGGAGTCAGGCCGGTTTCGTATTTAAACCGCTTGATAAATCCGGTGGCGCTGAGGCCGAGTTCCTCCGCAATGTCAGTCATATTTAAATCGTATCCAAGTTTGGCCCGCATAATCTTCTCCGCTTTGCCGGCGATACGGGCATTCGGACGTTCTGTTCCGGCGGGACTGCGGAAAACTTCGGCGGTGTCAATAATCAACCGGCAAAGACTGTTGCGCAAAGATGCGGCATGTAAGAAATCCGGTTTGCCCGGGCTGGCGAACTGTTCAATCAGCCTTTCCGTATGGAATTCATAATGATCAGGCGCACGCCGGACACAGTTTCCGGCATGTTGGAAGATGTTTTTGAGTTCCGCGATATCCGGAGCGGAGAACGGCGTATTGAGCAGACAGTCCGCTGCTTTCAGGTCAAGCACAAACCAGAACAGCCAGCATGGACTGATAATATTGCCCTGTCCGTGATGCGGGGTATCCGGCTGAACCGCCGCCAGCGTCCCGCCTGAAAGGAAAAGCTCCGTTCCGTCCTCCAGCAGCCAGCAGGCGTCGCCTTTCATCACATAGGTAATCTCCACCCCTTCCGGGTGGGTATGCGGCAAAAGACTTATGGTATGCAGATAATTATGAAAGCCGCCGGAGTAAATCAGCGGCAGCCCGAGGTCCAGGCCGTTGAAGTTATAACGCAGATTAGCCATTTGTATAAAATCCTGCGGTTAATTTTTATGAACGCATTATAGATAAATATAGTGTATCTTATAATATATTTCCATAATAATATTTTTCTTGAAAGGATTTATTAACATGATGACCACGAAAGAGAACATGATCAGGACGATTAAATTTCAGACGCCGGAATGGGTGGCGCATTCCCTGCCGGAGCCTTACGGCAGCGACTTTGCCTCGCTATACATGAATCCCAGTGTCGATGCCCGGCCCAACAGTAAGAGCGGCAACAGCACCGACGAATGGGGTGCAATCTGGGAGAATATCGGGGTATGCAACCTGGGCGAAGTCAAGGAATACCCGCTGAAAGACTGGGCTGATTTCGCCAGATTGAACATTCCGGACATCGAGGCGGAATCCCGCTGGGCGTCACTTCCGGAGCAGTCTGCCAAGTCGGACAAGACTAAGTTTTTGCTGGCCGGAGGCGTTTCCCTGTACGAACGGATTCACTTTATAAGGGGACTGGAAAACACCTGGACAGACATTTATCTGGAGCCGGAGAATCTGCAAAAGCTGATTGATATTCTGGTGGATATGAACTTGAAAGCGATTAAGCATTTTGCCGCCTTCGGCGCCGACGGCTACATGTTCTGTGATGACTGGGGCCTCCAGAACAAACTGATGATCTCCCCGGAGAAATGGCGTGAATTCTGGAAACCGGCTTATGCCAAAGTGTACAAAGCCGCGCATGATGCGGGAATGCTGACTTTCCTGCACAGTTGCGGCTATATTCTGGAGATTTTAGACGACCTGATCGACGCCGGGCTGGATGTGGCCCAGTTAGATCAACAGATGAACATGGGACTGGACGCGTTAAGTGCGTATAAAGGCAGGATAACATTCTGGTGTCCGGTGGACATTCAGGCGGTCATGCCCCATGCAGCGATGGATGAAATCAGGCGTTACTGCCATGAAATGTTTGGAAAACTGGCCACGCCGCATGGCGGATTCATTGCTCAATGGTATGGCGATCCGAAGGGAGCCGGACATTCCCAGGAAGCGATTGATGTTATGTGCCGGGAATTCCTGACCCTGGATTATCGTAAACTTTAAAGACAGAGGCTATGTCGCCGGTAGAAGTTTAAGTTCAGGCCAGTTCGAGACTGTATGGCACAAAAACCTTTACCGGTTGTTCGCCGAAGTATTGAAGCGCTTTAATAATTTCCCTGCCCATGCCGGCATAGTCCTGGATCGCGGAAACAGTCTTGACGCCGGTGGTCATCAGCGAATGAGCATTGTCGAAGTCGGAATAAAACAGGTTTTTATTGAAAACCAGACCTCTTTCCGCAGCCATCTTCATAACCGCCCCGGTGAAACTGAGCACAGGGGAGGTTAGAACAATCTTTTTATTTTTGTCGAACGGCAGTTTCAGCAGTACATTCAATATGTCATTGTACTCATTGCCGGGAACATCGCAGATGCGGTAAAACAGTCCTTTGGCTGCACAGGCGTCAACAAAACCTTCACGTCGTTCCTGGACTACAAAATCAGTTCTTGGAGGAGACAGGAAAAATATCTGGCATTCGCCTCCTGCCTGCTCAATATTGTATTCAGTAAGCTCGCGTACCGCCTGACGATGGTTGGTGGAAATGAAATTCAATTCATCCATATAGCGGTTGACCAGCAGTACCCGGTTTTTGTATTCAGGCAGACGGTTAAGCAGATCGGTGTCCGGCATAATGACAACTACGCAGTCATAATTTTCAATCAGCGCTAGATTCTGGCGCAGCTTCTGTTGTTC
>CAIJKT010000919.1 GCA_903821255.1 uncultured Lentisphaeria bacterium
AGGAGCCCCGTTAAAAATGAGATTGAAAATGGTATCGAGATTTGTGCTTACGGCTGCCATTGGAGTACTGGCAGTGACTGTGGCAACCGCGCAGGTGAGAGTTGAAAAGACAGCCAGAGGTTTTGCCGGCAATCCGACGCTGTATTACACCGGAGTGGCCGGGAATACTCAGGTGTCGGCAGAAGTTTTATCGCTGGTCAGCGCCTGCGGATGGTTCGATATCTATACTGCTCCGAGCGCCGATTATACCCTGGCCGGCAGTTCTTCCGGCAGCGATTTGAAGTTGACTCTGACCAAGCGTGAAGGCTCCTCCTATTCAGTAAGAGTCTCCGGCGCCGACCGGCGCGCGGCCAAGGCTGCAATTGACGCGCTGCTGAAGCAGACTTTCAAGATAGACGGCATCTGTGCGACACGGATGGTTTTCTGCGCGGAAACCTCGCACGGCATCAAGAATATTTATACCTGCGATATTGACGGACGCGAAGTGAAAAAAATTACCTCCTACAATACGCTGTGCGTGGAGCCGGGCTGGTTTCCGGACGGCAAATCCATCGTTTACACAATGTACGGACGGTCTGATACGGAAATAATCCAGACAACGCTTTCACCGCTGATGAGCCGCCGTCTTGCCTACTATCCCGGTCTGAATGCCGGGGCGTCGATTTCCCCGGACGGCAGAAATCTGGCGATGATTATGAGCAAGGACCGTCAGGTTGAACTTTACATCAGAGCGGTTAACGGCGAGGCCAAGTTGCGTCTGACCAATAGCATTGCGACGAAAGCTTCTCCGTGCTGGAATCCCACTGGCGGCACGATTTGTTACGTCAGCGACCAGAGCGGAGTGCCGCGTTTATACCGCGTCAGCGCCAGCGGCGGCGCATCCAGCCTGCTTGGAACAATCGGCACTGAAGCGGCCACTCCTGACTGGTCAAAGGATAATCAGATTGCATATTCCGCCCGCGTTGACGGCGAGTACACCATTGCTGTAATTGACCTGGAAGGCAAGAAACCTTCCGGACAGATATTCAAAGCCCCCGGTCATTGGGAATCTCCGTCATGGGCTCCGGACAACCGTCAAGTGGTTTGCAGCCGGAAAAACGGACGCAGCTCTGCCTTGTATATTGTTGACACCTGGACCGGAAAATACCGCCAGTTGGTCAATCTTTCCATGAATGTAAGCATGCCTAGCTGGTCCAGATTGAATTAAGCTGATGCCGGATTTTGCAAATGCCTGCGCCTATCTGAACGGGCTCCAGAAGTTTGGAATAAAACTGGGCCTGGAACAGGTATCTGAACTGCTTGCCGCCGCCGGTTCGCCGGAAAGCAGACTGCGTTTTATTCATGTGGCGGGAAGCAATGGCAAAGGTTCTCTTTCCGCCATGCTCAGCGCCGCTTTGTGCGGGGCCGGATTCAAAGTTGGATTGTTCACTTCACCGCACCTGATTTCACCGCGTGAACGCATTCGTCTGAACGGGGCCGCCATATCTGAGGCGGATTTCAGCGAACTTGTCTTTCTGCTGCGTCCCTTTGCCGATAAAATGGCCTTGGCAGGCCGTTGTCCGACATATTTCGAGTTCACCACCGCGATGGCGGCCTTGTATTTCGCCCGGTATGAAGTTGACTGGGTGGTATGGGAAACCGGAATGGGGGGGCGGCTGGACTCTACCAATGTGGTCATTCCCTATTGTTCAGTAATTACCGGAATAGCTCTGGAGCACCAGAAGTATCTCGGCGACACTATTGCAAAGATAGCTTTTGAAAAGGCCGGTATCATCAAAAAAGGGCGTCCGGTTTTTTGCGGCAGGCTGCCGGATGCTGCGCTGAAAGTGATCAGTGAAAGTTGCAGGGAGGCCGGATCGCAATTGAATATTGTTCAGGATGGTGATTGTGCTGACTTGCAGTTTGATATCTCTGCCCCCGGTTACTGCCGGCAGAGCTTTGATTATGAGGGTTTCCGGATAAAACTGGGACTTGCCGGAAAGTTTCAGCGGCAGAACTTCAAGCTGGCTTTTATGCTTTTGAAACATATTGCCGGGGAATTCAGTTTCCCGCTGAAAAATGTGCTGGCCGGCTTGGAGAATGTCCGCTGGCCGGCCAGGATTCAGTTCATGCCGGACGGTTCAATTATTGATGGCGGGCACAATCCGGATGGAGCGGCGGCATTAATGGAATCCCTCTCCGAGATTTTTCCAGGGCAGAAGTTCTCAATAGTTTTCGGCAACTTTGCCGATAAGGATTCTGAACAGATATTGAAGATTATGAGTGAGTATGCGGAAGAGTTCATTTTTGTGCCCCTGCAAGGCGGTGACCGGCGGAGCCGGACCGGCGCTGAATTATCGGTGATGCTGGGGAAAATATCAGGAGTTCCATGTGTCGCTGCTTCAAGCATTGAGGAAGCTATGAAATTGAATGTTTCAGCACGACGGCTTATTACCGGTTCGCTTTATCTGGCCGGAGACGCTCTGCGGATGCTATGTACGGAAGATGAGATTCTTAATATTTGATTTTTAGCATTTTCAATTCGCTTTCAGCCTTGTATATATGCTTGAACTGTGTACTATAATAAATAATTACCGAAGTGAAGTGC
>CAIJKT010000920.1 GCA_903821255.1 uncultured Lentisphaeria bacterium
CAGGGCCTCGGGGGGGAAGGTTTTGCCGCAGTAATGGCAGCGGCCTTTGGCGGTCTCGTTCTTCCACCACTGGGACTGGCGGAGCTCTTTGGCCTTCTGTTTTTCGCGGGCGACGTGTTTGTCGTCTTTGTTTATTTCGATCCATTCATCCATGCTTCACCTGGAGGCTAGAATTTGTTCAGCGACTTTCAAACCGTCAACGGCGGCCGAGGTGATGCCCCCGGCAAACCCGGCGCCTTCGCCGGCAACATAGAGCCCGCGGACCGGACTTTCCAGCGTTTCCGGATGCCGGTCGAACCGGACCGGGCTGGAGATATAGGATTCGATGCCGATGATGCGGCCGGACTTCATGAATCCGGGGAAGATCTTTTCGAAGTGGACCAGCGCGGTGGCGACGGCGCGGGAGACGGGTTCGGGCAGCAGTTCGTCCAGCCGGGCCGGGCGCAGGCCGAAACTGTAGCTGGTGTCGCCCGCAGCCAGCCGTTTCTCCTGCCGGACAAACGCGGCGGCATCCTGCGCCGGAGCGGTGTAATCGCCGCCGCCGAGGGCAAAGGCGTGGCGTTCGAGGCCGGTCAGAAAGTCATAGGCGTCGGCGGCATGTTCAAAGGTGTCCGGGGGCATGGTGGCGATCAGGCAGGAGTTGGCGAACTTGCCGTTGCGGGCATAGCGGCTCATGCCGTTGGTCGAAAGCTGTCCGGCAAAGGCGGTAGAGGGCACGATCTCGCCGCCTGGGCACATGCAGAAAGTGGTGACTCCGGCGACATTGAACTTCTCCGGCGGACGGCTGACCAGGCTGTACTCCGCCGCGCCCAGGCAGTGGGGCCGGTTCGCCAGATGGTACTGATTGCGGTCGATGAACTCCTGAAGGTGTTCGATCCGGCAGCCCAGTTGAAAGCCTTTGCGCTGGTGCGGAACGCCCTGCCGCATGAGTTCGCCGGACAGTTCCCGTCCGCCCAGCCCGTGGGCCAGCATGACCGCCGGGGCATGAATGGTTTCGCCGTCGAGCATGACAACGCCCTTGCAGACGCCGTCCTTCAG
The DNA here is from genome assembly GCA_903821255.1 of uncultured Lentisphaeria bacterium. The sequence continues at coordinate 1,039 of CAIJKT010000920.1, forward strand.
CAGCAGGGATTTGACGCCCCGCCCGAAGTGGAACCGTCCGCCCAGCTCCTCGATCTTTCTGCGGATGTTTGCGACCATGACCGGCAGGATATCGGACCCGATATGCGGGTGTTTAAGGTAGAGTATTTCCGGCGGAGCCCCGGCGTCAACAAACGCCTGGAGGATGAAGCCGATCCGGGAATCGCGGGTGCGGGTATAGAGTTTGCCGTCGGAGAACGTTCCGGCGCCGCCCTCCCCCAGCAGATAGTTGCTATCCGGGTTGAGCAGCCGGGACTGGTGAAAGGCATCGATATCCAGCTTTCTGCGGGTCACGTCGAAGCCGCGGTCGAAGATGACCGGTTCGCAGCCGCGGGCCGCCAGCAGATATGCGGCCATCAGCCCGGCCGGCCCGGTGCCGGCAATCAGCGGATGTTTGACCGGGGTCCCCCCGGACTGGAGTTGCAGCGAGTCGATGCTGTACAGTATCTCAGTTTCCGCGGTCTCCGCCGTGTCCGCGGGGACGGCGTCAAGGCCGTTGACCTCCGCGATCAGGGAGTAGATCAGTTGCGGCACGCGGCTTCTGGAATCAATGCTCTTGCTCAATATCCGGTAGCCGGCGATGTTTTCCGCCGCAGTGTGGCAGTATGCGGCAATGTAAGGGTGCAGCCGGCGGTCGATCTTCCGGCAGTCGCGCGGAATCTCGTTAGTGCTGATCTTCAGGTTTTCGAGCTTTAATCGCATCATCATTCCGCGTCTTTTTCGGAGAACACAATGGCCTCGAAGACGCTGAATCTGGCCGCCGGGGTGGTCCAGGCATCGGCGGGGAGTCCGGCCTTCATGCACAGATGCCGCAGCGTGGTATCGCGGTCCCAGCCCTGTTCCGGCGCGACCTGCGGCAGAAACACGGCGGAGCGTCCGTGGCACGAAATGACAATGCCGTGTTTGCCGACGACGAAGTCCTCGTAAGACGGGACCTCATGGATCGGGGTGAGTATCGAGATCTCAATGATCACTTCGTCCAGTTCGTCGCTGTCCAGCGGCGGGAAACGCGGGTCGCTGAAGGCCGAGTTGAGCGCATTGCGGGCGATATTCCGGCACAGCGGCTCAAACGCGTTGATATTGCCGATACAGCCGCGCAGGGCGCCGCCGGCGGAATGCAGCGTGACAAAGCAGGAACCCTGGCGGTCAAGCTTGTCGCCGACTTCCCCGAACATGGGCAGGGTCTTTTCTTCGAGTTTGGCTTTGATCGTCTGCCGGATGAAAAACAGGATTTTCTTCTGTTCATCGAGGGTAAAGTTTTCTTCGCTGTTCATGATTTCAACTCCCTTTCATCATAATTAACATTGCAATCGCCACCGAATTCACGATCAGGACAATCATCAGTTGCGCCAGTCCGCCGAGCATGGAGCCGAAGAGCGGGAAGTCCGCCCAGCCCGTGACCTGCGACAGTTTCCAGATGGCGAAGAGATTGATCACCAGCAGCGGGACCACCACAAATCCGACAAAGACGCTGTAACCCGAGCCTTTTTTCCTTCTCTTAGCCGTCATCTTATGCTCTGCTTTTTATAACATTGTACCAGCCGAAAACGATAAATCCGGCAGTCGGCCCCAGTCCGGCGATCATCGGGTTGATGATCCCCTGTTTGCCGAGCACCAGGCATATCTGCGACGCAACCATGTACACAATAATCAGCGCGGTGGCGGAAATAACCGCCAGCATGATCCCGGAACGTTCGTTCTTGGTCGCCAGCGGCAGCCCCAGAAAAACCGCCAGGAAGCACGACCACGGGAATGCGATGCGGTAGTAAAGCACGGTCAGGAAGATCGCTTCGCAGCGGGCGGCCATATTCTTGGTCTTGTGCAGGATATCCACAATCACCCACATCGGCAGCTCCTCCACGTCCTTGACCGCATTGATAATGTCCTCCGGGGTTTCCGGCACTTCTTTCAGGCTTTTTTCGATACGGTCAAAACGCTGCGAACTCTTCGGCATCAACCCGTCCAGACTGTACGGCGTGTAAGAAACCCTCTCAAAAACCCACCCCTTCTTAGGAACAAACCGGGAGGTCTGCGCGGTAATGTCCCACGCCAGCGAACCGTCCGGACGGAAAGATTTCAGTGTGACGTATTCGTGCTCGCCGTTTGCTTTGAAAGATTTAAACAGCCATGTCCGCTCTTTATCCGGGCTGCGGAAGGTGAGCATCCGCTGCAATTCCGTCGATCTCTGGCGGGAATGGGTCATGGCCGATTTCAGAACTTCCGCCTCGCGATCGGTGTTTGGCACCAGGCTTTCATTGAACCAGAAGTTAATCCCGGTTACAATCAGGCCGACGACAAGTACCGGGCCGCCGCAGCGGAAAAGCGAGACGCCGGAAGCCCGCATGGCGGTGACTTCCATGTTCTTGCCGAACTTGGCCATGGTCCACATGCAGGCCAGCAGTATCGATATCGGCAGGATAAAGCGGATGTTGCCGGGGAGTTTCAGCAGAAAGTAGTTGGCCATCACCCCGAGCGGCGTTTTGGCGTCCAGGAAATCAGAAAGGTCATTGAAGACGTCGCCGATGATGAACAGCAGCACAAATGCGAGCATCAGCACGCTCAGGTGGATCATGAATTCTCTGAGGATATAGTAATCAAGGGTCGGCAGAAACCACCAGCGCCTCGGCGTTATTTTCGGACTTTCTTTACGGTTATCCATTACTTCTCCATTTTGTAAACAGAAACAAGTTCGAATATAGCCTGTTTTACGGATTTTTAAAGTATCTTAATCGCGGAGAGCCGATTTTTTCAGGTTAAGATATAAAAACAAAGCCGGAAGCATGTTGTAAACAGCTCCCGGCCTGGTCTCCGACATAAAGTCAGAAGTGAAAAACAAAACAGATCAATGCC
>CAIJKT010000921.1 GCA_903821255.1 uncultured Lentisphaeria bacterium
TATTATAATATGCTGATGAGAAAACTTGCCGAGTCATATAATTGTCCGGAAATGGTGACCATGCCGTTCCGCGACATTCCGGAGAAACTTAAGCATGTGCTGTTATTCGGCAGCGGCGAGGAAAATCTGGAATTCGATTATACTATTCGCGGGCATAAACTGCGCTGGTCGAAGCCTTTTGAAGGCGTTCTCGCCAATTTGCAGCGGCGGATGACCGAGACCGAGAGCGAGTCCGTCCGCGAACGGCTGAAGACATACATGAGCCGCAGGCTTTGCCCGGAATGCAACGGAGCCAGGCTCAACCCGGTCAGTCTGGCGGTCACCGTCGGCGGCATGCCGATAAATAAGTTCAACGCGATGTCGGTAAACGACGCGTTTGATTTCATTGCCGTACTTCAACTGAATGACGAGGCGAAGGTGATTGCGGCGGATGTTGTCCGCGAGATTTCCTCGCGTCTGGGATTTTTGAAGGATGTCGGGCTGGCGTATCTGACGCTGGACCGCGAGAGCGGCACATTATCCGGCGGCGAGGCGCAGCGCATCAGGCTGGCGACTCAGCTCGGCTGCGGCCTGGTCGGGGTGCTGTATATTCTCGACGAGCCCAGCATCGGACTGCATCAGCGCGACAATGAGCGGCTGCTTAATACTCTGGAAAAACTCCGCGACATCGGCAATACCGTGATCGTGGTGGAGCATGATCTGGATACGATCAACCGGGCGGATTACGTGGTTGACCTGGGGCCGGGCGCGGGGGCTCACGGCGGCGAAGTCGTCGCCTGCGGCACTCCGGCAATGGTGAAGAAATCTGAAAAATCCCTTACCGCAGCTTATATGAATGGTTCAAGATTTGTGCCGGTCCCTGAAAAACGGCTGGAAGGCAACGGCAAAAAATTGCTGATCAAAGGCGCATCCCATAATAATCTGAAAAAAATCAATGTCGGAATTCCGCTGGGTACGTTCTGCTGTGTCACCGGGGTTTCCGGTTCCGGCAAAAGCACGCTGGTCAATGAGATTCTGAAAAAAGCGTTGAACCGCCATTTCGGCGTCGGCGACAATATCCCGGGAGCGCATGAGTCGATTGAGGGCCTTAATTATATAGATAAGGCGATTGTGATCGATCAGAGCCCGATCGGGCGCACGCCGCGTTCGAATCCCGCGACATATACTGACGCTTTCGGGACTATCCGCAATCTGTTTGCCGAACTGCCGGAATCGAAAGTCCGCGGGTACAAACCGGGGCGGTTCAGTTTCAATGTCAAGGGCGGCCGCTGCGAAGAATGTCAGGGCGACGGCATAAAAAAGATCGAAATGCAGTTTCTGTCCGATGTCTATGTGCAGTGTTCGACCTGCGGCGGCAAGCGTTTCAACCGCGAAACGCTGAGCGTATATTTTAAAAAGCGGAATATTGCCGACGTGCTGGACATGACCGTTGACGAGGCGGTGGATTTTTTCAGCGCGCTCCCGTCGCTGTACCGGAAATTGAAGACGCTCCAGGAGGTCGGTCTGGGTTATATCCATCTGGGGCAGCCTGCCACCACGCTGTCCGGCGGCGAAGCCCAGCGGGTGAAACTGGCCGCCGAACTGGCCAGGATACCGCGCGGCCATACCTTATATATACTGGACGAACCTACGACCGGACTGCACCTGGCCGATATTGAGCAATTGCTGAAAGTGCTGATCCGCCTGCGCGACGTCGGCAACACGGTGCTGGTAATTGAACATAACCTGGACGTGATTAAAGTTGCAGACCACATTGTCGACCTCGGTCCGGAAGGCGGCGACAAAGGCGGTTATCTGATCGCCGAGGGCACCCCCGAGAAGGTTGCCGGAAACTCCCGTTCATTTACCGGGCTTTACTTGAAACCCTACCTCAAGAAAAGGATACAGCCCTGAAATGATGACTCAGGTTTTTCTGGCAATTGTCGAGACATTTGGAATGTTCGCGGTCGGCGCACTGGTCATGCATCTGAAATTTTTAGATGAAAAAGACCTCAATAAGCTGAGCAGATTGATTGTCGATATCTTTTTCCCGATGCTGGCTTTCGATTCGATCACCCGCAATTTCGATCATTCACAGCTTAAA
>CAIJKT010000922.1 GCA_903821255.1 uncultured Lentisphaeria bacterium
CCGATCTCGCTGATATTGCCTGACCAGTATGCGTCTTTTGCCTTCAGGTAATGCATCCAGATTTCGGCGTAAGTTTCCCAGAGTACGGCATATTTGTAAAAATGGGTAATATACCGGCGCGCCATCAGGTCCGTGCCCCGGTTGTCCTGATGCAATATTTTCTCAATGCTTTTCCTGGCTGTCTGCAACGCATCGTATTGCTGTTGCATCCGCGCCGCGCTGATAAATTCTTCCGGTGAAATATCCAGTTCGGTCCGTAACTGCGTGTCGGTCAGCTCCATGGCTGATAATTTCATTAACTTCAAAAGACTTTCCGGGTTTTGAACCATGCCGGCATAGATGCCGCCGGTCATTAACGGCTCCAGATATCTGCCGTTTTCGCCCCAGAGATAGCGGCAGGCGGCAGGAACGAATTTTTGCATGATTATTTCCGGTTCCAGGCTGTCTTTCAACGGCGCAATATAGTATTGGAAAAAATCGCTTCCAGCGTCATTGACATTCCATGCGTAATTGGCGCACAGCATTGCCTGCACCGGATTGACTGCCAACTGGCACATCAGCCCCGGGAACGAATAATAAATAATGTCCCCGCGGTTGCCGAAATAAAAGGTTTTGGAAAAACGGGGATTGGTGGCAAATACCGGAGAGTAGCCGTGCGAACCATTTGAGCCAAATTCAAAATATACTTCAAAGGCGCGACCTGGAAACAACTTGCGGAATGCCTCAATATCCCTGCGGTATCCCTCCCGGTAGAGCAACGCAATATCGGCTGGAATGCTCTGTTGAATTTTTGCATAAAAGTCCATCAATTTTTTGTGCTCACGGGCGGCAAACGCCGTCGGCATCTTCATCCCCATATTGTTCGGGTAGGTCGGGTCCATCACGATACTGGGACTGTAAGGATACAATGTAAAAACAAATCTCGCGGACGGATTGTCTTTTTTTATTGCCTTATAGAGCAGATTTATAACATTGCGGTCAGCCGCTCCACGGTCGTCGCCGAACCGTTTTTTGTCATCACTGGAACGGTCGTTCCATTCCGAATAATTTAAGCTGCTAAGGCCGGTATCCACGCCTTCACAGTAAACAAAGTCAAAGCAGCCGTCTTTGACCCATCCTGAATACATTTTTGCCTGACGCGCCAACAGATCATCACGACCCCATGCCACAAAATCGTCATGATGCCGCTTGGAAATCCTGACTCCTTTAAATTCAGGCTTCCCCTGATTTTCGGCGACTGTTCCAACCGACTGATAAGGGAAAATAGAGTTTTGCATATAAAGGAAAATGCCGCGGGCCCTGGCATAAGCGCTGACTTTTTCAGCCAGTTCCGGTTTCATCTGATTTTTGTACGGCCTGGCAACATTCAATTTGACAGAAAGCATGAAATCCAGTTGATCTTTGATGCACTCGAAACGCGGTTCTGCAGGCACAGGCTCATTGCCGTACGCAGCCTTGGCGCTAAAGGATGAGCGCAGCCAGCAACTTTCCATGCCGTCAGTCGCCCGGTAATTGAAGTCAGGCCAGTCGGATATCACCGCCGGCTGCACGGCGGTTTTGCCGTTTGCCGACACTTGCAGCATTTGCCCGAATGTTACCGCGGCGTATAAGGTTCCCACCGGATCATTGCCGGCTAGAATTATTTTTTCGCGGTCTGCCAGAATGCCGTACCCCTGCTCATTTTTGGGAACTGCCGGAAAATCCGGAGGAAGCTGCATTTTGCCGATTTCACCTATCAATAGCGACTTGCCTTGAGCTGACGGTTTGTCCAGCACGGGCAGCGGCTGCCCTCCCAGTTGCTTCAAGCGCCGGTTGATCCAGTCTGCGGCGATTCTGGCTTGCGGAGCATCCGACTGCAGGACTATGGAAAAACCTTCCAACGGGAATTTTTCCTTACCGAATTTCAATTCCCTGGGGGCGGGAATGATTAAGAGGGGTTCCGCGGCAATATCGGCGCATGCCAGCAGGCAAAATCCCGCCGCCAGCAATGCCATCATCCAACATAGCTTTTTATTCATGCTGCTCTACTCCTTTTTGTAATAGATGTTGTCCAATGCAATCCATTGCAGTCGTGAAACTGCGGAGAAAGCTATCCGCAGATTTGGAGTTTTTGGATTTTGGGGATAAAGGTTTCGGCGGCTTTGACGCGGCTTTCTTCCACTATGCGGAGGTAGTTGGTGATCAACTCATTGTGCGCTTCACAGGTGAAGATGTTTCTCAGCGGCATAAACTGTTTAAGCGTTCCTGAATCGCTGTGTTCGATCGGCCAGAGCGCTGAAGTTTTGCGGATATTGCTCAGTTCGTAGCTTCCGCGCCAGGCACACCAGCCGTCAAAGTAGCGCTGAACCTCATCCGGGTCTTGAAGTATCTTTGAAATTTTCGCCATATATTTGCAGAAGGCGGCTTTTTTAGCGCCGGTCATGGGAACTATCTTTTCAGGAGTAAAACCGAAAGTGTAAGGGATGATTTCCAAGCCGAACGCCGCCTGTTTGTCGAACGCCAGTTTGATTATGAACCCGTTCCACCAGAAAGATTCCGGGTTAAATTGCTGCCACGGGATCGGGAAATAGAAATTGCCGGGACAGTAGAAAATCGGAGCACCGTTCCACAGTTCAATTCCCTGCGGACAGTGGGCGTGAATATTGATCACCGCATGGGCCCCGGCGTCGGCAAAGGCGCGGCAGGTCTTGATTACCCGAGGGCTGGGCAGCGGGTTGCGTTCGTTGCCGCCGTGCATAATCACAATCACATGATTCGCTTGGGCGGCAGTTTCTTTAATAAGCCTGATGTTGTTGAGCAGATCCAGCGGCGCCGCGCCCGGCTTGTTTTTTCCCGCCGTGCCGAACTCATTTTCCGCGATATTGATAAATGCGATTTTCATTCCTTTTTTATTGACAATCAGCGGCTTGCTGGCAGCTTCCAGATTTTTGCCTGCACCGACGGTTTTGACACCGTTTTTCTCCAGGATTTCAATGGTTTCCATGACCGGTTCCGGGCCGAAGTCGCCGATATGGTTATTCGCCAGCGCCGCGATGTCGAAGCCTCCGGCCTTGACAAAATCCATGCACTCCGGCGGACACTTCAGGTTAGGCCCGCTTTTAATAATCGGCGTTTCGGCGTTGGTCAGCGGAGTCTCAAACTGCACCACGGAAAGATCGCAGTCATCAAGCACAGCTTTGATTTCTGAGAGGATTTTTGAAGATTTTCCGGCGATAACCGGCGCAATTGCTTTGTCCCACGGACAACAATCCCCGGTAATCAACACCTCAACTTTTTCTTTAGACTGGCTTTTGCGTAAAATCTCTTTTCCGTCTTTAAATGTCAACATTGCATCCTCCGGCTATTGGTATTAGTTTAGTTTCATATGTTGTTGTACTGCTATTTTAATCGCTCTGGCACAAGCTTACTGATTATACACATAATTTAGCCATGAAGCCTTTCCGGGAATTTTAATAAAAATCTTTAACTATATATTTTCAAGAATTACATGTTTATATCATTCCTGCCATGATAATCTGTCGCTCTCTACATACATTGCGAAATATGGTTGCGCGAAGAGAATGCACCCATATTTCGCAGTTCAGCTATATCCTTCATTTACCATTTTTTGCAGCGCTTAATTCATCACTGGACAATGCTCTTTTGTATACTCGCAAATCATCAATAATGCCGCTAAAGAAATAATAGCCGTTGCGACAGCCTATAGCCGCATTACTATTTGACGACAGGTCTCCGCTGAAAAAACCGGAAAAAGATTCAGCAACTCCATCAACATAAATTTTCAGAGATGTTCCTTCGCGAACAGCAGCAACATGATGCCAATTATTGTCAGAGACAATCGCAGTACTGTTTCTGGATGTATTGTTGTTCAATACTCGCAGTTTCCCAGTATCACTAGCAATATAGAATTCTATACCGTCGGAATTATACCCGCTGCCTTTGGAATATATGCCACGGTGAGTAGAACCGGCAGAACCATGCTTTATCCAGGCGCTGATGGTAAAATCATTACTTCCAAAGCGAAGTCCAGGCGAATCCGGAACAGAAACATAATTACTGGAGCCATTGAAAGAAAGTGCATTCCCGTATTCGCCAGTGACTGTGGAGGCCCCGTAAATAGAGCCATCATGTTTATTTCCAGAGCAATCAAAAGCTTTGCTGCCGTACTGTTCATCGAATTTCCAATGTGCTTCCAAGTTGATACGGGTTCGTTTCGCCAGAGTTGTTATGTTATCTGCTGATAAGGCTGATTTATATACTCGCAAATCATCAATAATGCCGCTAAAGAAATAGTTGCCGGCGCGACAACCGATAGTAGCCGTTGTTGAAGCGTTAAAATTGTCGGCAGAAGTGAAAAAGTTGTTATTTACTCCATCTTCGACCCCGTCACGATATAATTTTATGGCGTTTTCTTCGCGCTTCACAGTCACATGATGCCATGTATTGTCAGCGACACAGGTGTTACCATCTATTGTGGCATATGTCCCGCCTGATTTCCAGCAGGCAACCCTGAGTCGTCCATTTGGTGCAATATAAAATTCAAAACCTCCATTGGTCAAATATGATCCCTTTGTATAAATTCCCCTGTAAACCGTGGTGCTGCTGTGATTTATCCATGCGCTGATGGTAAAATCATTGCTTCCCAGGCGCAATTCAGGCGAATCCGGAACCGAAACATATCCAGTGCTGCCGTTTAAACTTAAAGCGCCCGATCCGACCATTGCGGAGGAAGTTACAGAAGCTCCCCCCTGAAAACTGCCGTTATTATTTCCGGCTGAATCGGAACCGTCACTGTCAAAACTCCAGTCAGCAGCAAGCATATTGGAATTTTCGAATGCGCCTAGGTCGGTTTTGCCATCTTTTACAGTAACACAGTCCGGCCAGCCTGCAGGAATTGCTGTTCCCCGGTTTTTTGCCAGGCTTGTCTCATCAATGCGGAATTTACTGTAAAGTTTGTCGAAGGCTGTCTGGAACAGTTTGGCATAACCGCCGCCGGCAATTATATCCGTATAGTTCATGGTGGAGAGAGGATCATAATTTTCCACATCTGAACTATATACATCGGCAGTATCAAATACTGATTGTTCAGTCATGCCTGGATAGGCCTGCAAGCTGTTTGTGTCAAGACCGGTATAACTGCACATTGTCTCGAACTGATTCATGTTATAACTCAACTGCTCACTAGTATTTTCAAACATTGAAATTCGGACATATCCAGAATTGTAAGGTTTCATGTAGAACAGATTATAATTGGAATCAGGACCATTAGGGAAACCATTATAATTCCAATCTACAGGCGAACAATCTGTCCTATTTTTCAAATATGAAAAATATCCTTCATAATTGTGGAATCGCATGTGAAAAATATTGTTACGGTATTGAGTGTTGCTGCATGCCGGCACTGAATACGGATGATTAACAACGCCTGATGTCATAACAATAGTGTTATTATAGATGTATTTATCACCGTTGTCATTAGGGTGTAAAGCATCACTTCCAGCCTTATTGAGCGTATGGCATCTGTAGATTATATTTCTGTAGAAATAAAGCGGACCTGTCTGAAAAAATGAAAGACCGATTGCTCCGCATTCATCGTTGTGGTGCATGATATTGCGATATACTTGCAGATTATATGCAGTTCCTGCATTAGGACGATACTCGGAGGCATTTATCAGTGCGGAAAGGGAATGAGAAAAGATATTGTCATGGATTTTTGTTCCTGTGCCATAAGCTAAAATGGCGCTATAGCTGCCGTAAAGAACATTATTATAAATTTCAATTCCAGTGGAATAAAAATCTTCCAGATCAATCGTATTCCCCCATAGCAGCGTACTTTTGGCGTCATCGTACCAGTAACGCTCCCATAAGCCTTTCTCCTGCATGAAATTATTCCGAATCACCGCGTCATTGCACTGCCCTTTTAAATAGACTGCATAATGATTGTTTATGAAATAACAATTTTCAACGGTAAATCCGGTAGCGCCATCAACCAGTACCGCAAAACCACTAGAGTACTTCAAAATCAGATTGCTTAACTTTACATTATCGCCTGTGCTCGTAACGATCACCAGATTAAATTTCTCAGGAATAGTATAAGTATGATTGTCCGGCGAATCCAACCCAGGCGTTCGCACATATAATTTCCCGTTATCCTTATCGTAACGGAAGCGGCCTTCAACTCTTATTTCCTGTTTCATATATAAAGGTGGGTAGAGACCTAGAAGATCATTTGCCGGTATGAGGTCGCTATCCTCTCTATACCCCCCGCTATAACCTGAATCAATATATGCAGCCGAAGGCGTTGGAGGATTGTCATCCCAATATCGCGAATCATGCCGG
>CAIJKT010000923.1 GCA_903821255.1 uncultured Lentisphaeria bacterium
CGAATCAAGCCGGATAATTTTAACTGAAGGTGAAAAAAAAATTATATGTGGAAAAATCAACAATATTTTAGGCATCGGGCTGGTCGGAAAATGGGGTTGGAAAGATACCGCCGATGCACAAAAAGACGACATCCTCCCGGAACTTAAACCTTATGCCGTCCCAGGGAGAAGCTGGCTTATCATCTGGGACTCTGATGCGAGTGATTCCAGGAAGAAAAATGAGTTTGAATTGTCCACGAAACGACTGGCAAAGGTGCTCAAACGTTACGGCGTGCAGCTTGAACAGTTAATTCTTCCGGCTATCACTGCTGACGGCAAGACCGGACTAGACGATTTCTTAGTGCATCACGGCGAAAGATTCCTTGCTGAAATAACTAATCTAATTCAAAATACTGCCACTGTTGTAAACCCGGACCTGCGTGCACTGACGAGCGCTGAAAACGGTGAACAAGGCGGCAGGCAACCAATGATCCAAACCATTGTAGGGAACTTCATAAATGAACACCAAATCAGAATTTGAAACTATGCTTAAATTTGTTTACCATTGCGGCCAATGGTATATCCATGACAAAGGCGTATATGTGCCCATCACGGATGACGACATGGATGCGATAGTAATGGCATTCCTGCGGGAACACTATCCGGACCATGCGACAAAGCATATGCTGGCCGAGGTAATGGCCAATCTGCTGGCCGAAAAAGTAACGTACATTCCTTCCAAAGTGCAGTTGCCCGCTATAGTTATAACCCCCGGCGTCTATGAACCGGCGCCCGGTCTGTTAGCGATGAGCAATTACATGATCGATTATGATAAAGCGGCAAGGTCGTATTTCCTGGACGAAGACATTCCGATCGAGCAATTCGTACTTGATCACACGCCCAGGATAATTACAACAACCAAACTGGATTATGCGTTCGATCCAAGTGCTGACTGCCCGATGTTCAAAAAATATCTATCCGAGGTGCTGGTTGCCCCGGACAAAATTGAACAGGCGCAGATGATGTTCGGAGTGGCCTTTGTCCCAGCCACTAGATACAACGTCATTTTTATTCTGTATGGCAATGGCGGCACAGGTAAAACAGTTTCAATTCACACTCTAATCCATGCGGCTGGGAAAAAGAATGTATGCTGTGTGCCGCTACGGTTCTTTTCCAACAGGTTTGCACTGCAACCGCTGACGACCTGCTTATTGAACATCGTCGGCGAAATGGACACGGAAACAGACAACAGCAGCAGCCTGGGTGCAGTTGAGGGCATCCTGAAAGACATTTCCAGCGGCGGCGACATCCGGGTCGAACAGAAAAATAAAGATGCATATACGGCGACTGCTACGGCCCGGTGTGTCTTTGCGACCAACAGCCTGCCGAATTTTATTGACCGTTCCGACGGCATCTGGGACCGGCTTAGAATAATCCCGTTTGAAGTGAAAATACGTGATACAGACAGGGACAACAAATTTCTCAAGGAAGAAATCGTCGCCAACGAACTCCCTGGAATTTTTATGTGGGCGATGGAGGGTTATGCCAAACTGCTGAAACTAGGACGCTTCCCGGAGTGTGCTCGCGGCAAAGAAATCAAAAATCAGTATCGGCTGAACTGCGACCATGAGCGGATGTTTCTGGAATCCAAATATGAGTTTACCGGAAGTAATAACGACTTTGTTGAAACGAACCAGGCGTATCGCGAATATCAGACTTGGATGGGCAACAACGGATATCGGGGGGTAAAACATATGGGCAACTTCAACGACGCAGTTGAAAGAACCTTCAAAGGGGTCGGCAAGAACAGGAAGAATCTACCGGGTGGACATAAAAATTCATGCTGGACCGGTATAAGACTGAAAATACTGTGAACGATATGAAAAATACATTTCATCAAATAGACGTGCTTAAGCCGGAACGGGCGGGAACGCTTAATGAATCCCCGGGCCAAGAATATAAAGACGTGGATTTAAACTCAAATGGACAGGGTGGACAGGGCATCTTAACCCTCTATAAGGAACCTAAATATATTAAAATATGATTATAAA
>CAIJKT010000924.1 GCA_903821255.1 uncultured Lentisphaeria bacterium
GGACCATATTGCCAACTTTACCGATTTCACGCCGTTCGAGATTGAACCGGATGTCAATATCCGGAAAGTGCGGAAATTAAGCGACCTGGGCAGCCCTGACCTGATAATTCTGCCCGGCAGCAAGAATGTGATCGGCGATATGGAAGTCCTGCGCCGCGGCGGACTTGACGCGGCGATCAGGGAGAAAGTTAAAGGCGGCGCCTGGCTGGCCGGAATCTGCGGCGGACTCCAGCTTGCCGGGGAGATAGTGGAAGACCCGCACGGGTTGGAATCCTCCAGTAAAACCACTGCCGGTCTGGGTCTGCTGCCGCTGCGCACCGTCCTTGAAAAGGAAAAAATCCTGAAGCTGACCAGGGCGGTGCTGACCGCGAACAACCGTCAGGTCAGCGGGTACGAGATTCATCACGGGATCACTGAATGCCGCGCTGAACAACTCATCAGCATGCGCGCTTCCTCCGGCGAACCGGTCGGCTTTGCCTCCGGCAGAATCTGGCTCACCTATCTGCACGGCGTGTTTGACGATGACCTGTTCCGGCGTGAATTCATTGATATGATCAGAAGCGACCGCGGGCTGCCGCCGCTGCATAAAGTCCATGCTGAATACAGTACGGAAAACGCGCTGAACCGGCTGGCGGATACGGTCCGCGGCAGTGTGCAGCTTAAGGAAATCTATAAAATCATGGGGCTTGACTGAAATGGAACTTCTGTATATTCTGGCCGGCGCGCTGCTGTTTGATCTGCTGCTGGGCGACCCGCAGGTGCCGTATCACCCGGTGGCTGTAACCGGCAGGGCGGCGCTGAAGCTGGAAGCTTGCGTCAGACAAATCATGGGCGGTACTTTCATCGCCGGCATGCTGTGTGCCTGCGTCATCACCGGCACGGCGGCATTGATCGCGCTGGCGCTGGTTGTGGCGGCTTTGAAATTGGGTGTCATCGCAGGGATTGCGGTTGCGGCGTTCCTTGTCTATATCACGATTGCGCCGCGCAGCCTGGTGATGCATGCCGAAGCCGTGAAACGGCCGCTGCTGGAAGGGAATCTGGAACTTGCGCGGAAGAAAGTCGCCATGATCGTCAGCCGCGATACCAGTGTGCTGGACGAGCGCGGCGTGGTCCGTTCCTGTGTTGAAAGCCTGGGCGAGAATGTCATTGACGGCGTTACTTCGGCGCTGTTTTTTGCCGCCGCCGGCTGGCTGCTGTGGGGAATCCCGGGGGCCGCTGCCGCGGCTTGTTTTTATCGCGCCTCAAACACGCTTGACGCCACCTACGGCTACCGCAACGAGCGCTACCGCCATTTCGGAACATTTGCCGCCAGGCTGGATGACGTGTTGAATTTCATTCCCGCCAGATTAACTTTAGTTGCGATATTTGCAGCCTCGCTGGTTGGCGGATTACGGCCGTTCAATGCGGTCAGATGCGCGTGGCGCGATCACGGCAAGCATCCCAGCCCGAATTCCAACTGGGGCATGGCGGCGTTCGCCGGCGCGCTGGGCGTCAAACTCGGCGGTCGGACATTTTATCATGGGCAATGGGAGGATTATCCGGAATGGGGGATCGAGTTTGAACCGCTGACGGTTAAGCATATTGCACGGACGCAGCGGCTGGTGATCCTGGTGACGCTGACATTTGCCGCGCTGTGCGTGGCCGGCGCAATGCTCATAAAGGCAATGTGAATGAACAAAATAAAAAAAATAATTCTGATCAGGCACGGCTCGCTGGACAAACAGTATGACGGCTGTTACATCGGCTCGACCGATCTGCCGCTCAGCCGTGAGGGCAGGCGGGAGGCGGAGGCGATGGGCCGGTTCCTGAAGCAACAGGATATTGACTGCGTCTATTCCAGTCCCTTGCTGCGGGCCAGGCAGACGGTCGAAGCGGCATTTCGCTTATTGACTCAGATTCCGGTCATCTATGATGAACTGCTGCGGGAAATTGATTTCGGTGCATGGGAGACGTTGACATTCGCTCAGATCTGCGAACGGAATCCGGAACTGATTGAGCAGTGGAACAGCCGCGACGGCAAATTCACTTTTCCCGGCGGGGAAAACGTCGGCGACTTCTACGACCGGGTCCGCCGGGTCAAACAGAAGCTGCTTGATTCGGCAGACAATAACATCGCAATTGTTTCGCATGGCGGTATTCTCTCGAATTTAATCAGTGATGTTCTGGATATCGGGCCGCACAAATCCTTGTCGCTGAAAATGGACCGGGGGTCGGTTTCCACCTTGAGCCTGTTTGAAAACGGCATTGGCGTTTTGAATTCGTTGAACTATAAACCAATTGAATACGGATTTTAATTATGGCAAATGTCATTTTAGTCACCGGCGGCGCCAGAAGCGGCAAAAGCGCCTACTCCGAAACGCTGGCAAAGTCGTTTAACGGCTCCAGGGCATATATCGCCACCTGTCCGGTAATGGACGAGGAGATGGCCCGGCGCGTGGAACGCCATCAGCAGCAGCGCGGCAATGACGGCTGGACCACCATCGAAGAGGAACGCGATCTGGCCGGGGTAATCCGGCAGTCGGTTCAATATGACACTATTCTGGTTGACTGCCTGACGTTATGGATCAGCAACCTGATGTATCATGCCGGACGGGCAGGGGGGGAGGTCTCGGAAGACCGGATGCTGGAAATATGCGCGGATTTGAAACTTGCCTGCATGGCGCATGCCGGGAATATCATCTTTGTGATAAATGAAGTCGGGCTGGGGATTGTTCCGGACAATGCGCAGGCCCGCCTGTTCCGCGACCTGTCCGGACGCTGTTCGCAGGAAATCGCCAGGTTTGCCGCAAAGGTAGTGCTGGTGGCCTGCGGGCTTCCGCTGGTATTGAAAGAAGAACAAAAATAATCAGGATAAGGAGTTTACTTCAATGAACTTACTGCAACAAACTATTGATGCGATCGAACCGCAGAGTCAGGAATACCGCAAACTGGCGGAAGAACGTATTCTGGACCTTACCATGCCGCGCTGGGCGCTGGGCAGACTGCTGGACCTGGCCGTTGACCTGGCCGGCATGACCAGATCGCTTCATCCGCAGGTCAGGCAGAAAAATATTGTGCTGATGGCCGGCGATCACGCGATTATTGCCGAGGGGGTCTCGGATCAGCCGAAGGAAGTCACCCAGCAGATGATTTACAATTTTATCTGGCGCGGCGCGGGAATCAATGTGCTGGCCGCCAATGCCGGGGCCTGCGTAACCGTCGTGGATATGGGCGTGGACGGCTGTTTGCAGGACCTGGTTGACGCCGGTAAGATCATTTCCAAAAAAATCGCGTACGGCGCCAATAATTTTGCCAGGGGGCCGGCCATGACCCGGGAACAGGCGATCGCCTCGCTGGAGGCGGGTATCGAGGTTGCAAAAATGCTCTCGCCGTCAACCGATATTTTCGGCACCGGCGAAATGGGGATCGGCAATACCACGCCCAGTTCCGCCATTATCGCGGTGCTCACCGGCACCAAAGACATCGCGTCGGTGGTTGACCGCGGCGCCGGGCTGCCCAGCGCTAAACTGCCGCTCAAAGTCGATGCGATAAGACGCGGCATTGAACTTAATCAGCCCGATCCCGCCGACGGCATTGATGTGCTGCATAAAATCGGCGGTTATGAGATCGGCGGCATCGCCGGGCTGATCCTCGGCGCGGCGGCATTGAAAAAGCCGGTCGTCGTGGACGGTTTCATCTCCACCGCCGGGGCGCTGATCGCCCATTCGCTCTGCCCGGCTTCCGCCGATTACATGATTGCCGCCCACGGCAGCATGGAACGCGGCCATCAGCCGATGCTCAAGCTGCTGAACAAAAAACCGCTGCTTGATCTCAGTCTGCGGCTGGGCGAAGGCACCGGCGCCGCCCTGGCGATGAACATTGTGGATGCCGCCGTTGCCGTGATGACTGAGATGGCGACTTTCTCCAGCGCCGGAGTGACGGATAAGGGACTGTAAGTTGAA
>CAIJKT010000925.1 GCA_903821255.1 uncultured Lentisphaeria bacterium
GCATACTCCCTTGCGCGACAATATGAAAGATGACAGGCCGAAAGAGGTTGTCAGGAACTTAAACAACACAAGAAGGATTGTGGAGACGGTCATTGGACAATTGAGTGAAAGATTCAGAATAGAAAAAGTCAGAGCAAGGGATTTATGGCATCTGACGGTTCGTGCAGGACGGAAATTGCTGGCGATACGGTTGACTGTTATCTCAACCATATAGCGGGTAATCCAATTCTGCAATTCGATAAATTATTAACTTAAAAACTCGCACACGGCGTTAACAAGTAAACTCATATTTAGAGAATTTATCCGATGAGAAAAGTGGCTTTACTGATTGAGACATCAAATTCTTATGCTCGCGGCCTCATGCGCGGGATTTCCGCATATTTGCGTGAGCATGAGCGCTGGTTATTGTATTTGTCCGAAGGGAAACGGGGCGAAAAAGTTCCATCGTGGCTGGAGAAATGGAAAGGCGACGGCATTATAGTCCGTATAGAAAATGAAGAGATTGCCAGGGTCATAAAAAAACTTAAAATTCCTGTTGTGGATATAAGTTCAGCCCGGCTGATTCCTGATCTTCACTGGGTTGAGACGGATGACAAGGGGGTCGCGGAGCTTGCCGCAAATCATTTTATTCATCTTGGATTCAGAAATTTTGCGTTTTGCGGGGACAGAAGTTTTAACTGGTCAATCCAGCGGGAACAGCATTTTCAGCGGCTGATCTCCAAGGCAGGATACAAATGTCATGTTTTCAATTGCGCCAATCAGCAGGAAGAGGCTTCTGAAACGCAGCGGATAGCCAAGTGGCTTGTCGATCTTCCAAAGCCGCTGGGTCTTTTTTCGAGCTATGATTATCTGGGAAGGCAGGTGCTGGAAGCATGCAGGGGAAACGAAATCACTGTTCCGGACCAGGTATCAGTTCTTGGCGTGGACAATGATGATATAATGTGCGAACTTTCCGAACCGCCCATGTCAAGCGTGATTCCCAATACGCATCTGGTGGGATACAAGGCGGCCGAACTGCTTGAGCGTCTCATGTCAGGAGAACATATTCCTGCCTCTCCCCATCTTATAATGCCTATTGGCATAGCCGCGCGGCGGTCAACGGACGTTCTGGCAATTGAAGACCGGAACACCATCGCATCGCTGCGCTACATCCGCGAACACGCATGCCGGGGAATATCCGTAAAAGACGTTATTGATGCGGTGCCGCAGTCCCGCCGCCTTCTTGAATCAAAATTTAAAAAGTTTCTTGGACGGACGCCGCACGAGGAAATAATCAGCGTCCGGATACGCTGTGCGAAAACACTTCTTTTAGAAACGGAACTTCCATTGACACAAATTGCGGAGCGGACAGGCTTCACTCATGTTGAATATCTTAATGTGGCTTTCCGCAGGGAAACGGGGATGCCGCCCGGACGTTACCGCCATGAGAACAGCCGCGGACCCCGTTCACTGTATCGTGCATAAGTTTCTTTTGAAAACATTTTCCCCTGTTTCCCCGCGCCATTTCTTCATGACCAGTAAAATTTCATATTATAAATGCGCAAAATATCATTGTTAATGATGTTTTTATCATGTATTCTATTTTTATAGAAAAACGGGAACAACGACAATCAGGATTAAATAAAAATGAAAAACAACGCTGGCATCCATGCAAAGCTGTCCAAAATTCGGATAGCGGTTATCGGGATGAACTTTGGCCAGTCTTTTGCTGAAATATACAAAGCGCATCCCGATGTGGAATATGTCGGGGTATGCGACACCAATAAACAGCGACTTGCGTCCTTGACTAATTTTTCACGGAAACACGATAACTACAGGGAAATCCTCGAATCGGGTGACTATGACGCAGTTCACATCTGCACCCCGGCAACGATGCATGTGGAGCCTGCCCTGGAGGCGTTGAAACGTGGCAGGCATGTGGCCTGCGCTGTCCCCATGGCCATGAGCCTCAATGACTTGAACTCCATTATCGCCGTCCAGGAGGAGAGCGGACTCAACTACATGATGATGGAGACTGCGGTTTACGGGAATGAATATCTATATGCCAATGAATTATATAAAAACGGTACTCTGGGAATGATTCAGTTCATGCGGGGATGCCACTCCCAGGATCTTGAAGATATCAATCCGATATGGCAGGGGCTGCCGCCCATGTGGTACATGACCCATGCGATTGCCCCGCTCCTTGATATTCTCGACACCCAGGCAACCGAAGTTCATTGTTACGGCTCCGGAGTCATGCGGGAAGAATTCAAGAAAAACTATGGCAATCCCTATCCCATTGAGACCGCCATTTTTAAACTTAAAAACACTATGGCGAAAGCAGAAATCACCCGGACGCTGTTTGAAACCGCGCCATACGGCGGAGAAGCGTTTGACTTATATGGAGATAAGGCGACATTCGCCACCATCGGAGTGGAAACCCCGTATCGGAAACATGGAGAATGTGAGTCAAGACCCCTTCTGCTGAAAATTGCCCCGTTGTTAAAACCCGGCGAGAGGAGGAAGATTACTGGGCAGGAAGTGGAAACTCCTTTCAGGCCGGATTTGCTGCCGGAACAATTGAAGAGATTTGCAAACGGGGGGCACCGCGGCTCCCATCCCCATCTGGTGCATGAATTCATCAGGAGCATTATCGAAGGACGTCAACCATATATTCACGCGCGGCGGGCCGCCAACTGGTGCGCTCCGGGAATTTGCGCGCACGAGTCGGCGATGAAAGATGGAGCAGCGGTGGAAATCCCATCGTTTTGACCTGTATTATTTCTGTTTATTTTCGGGATGAACATGGATACATAATATGAAAAAAACTGTTGCAATCATTGGTGCGCTGGATACGAAATGCGAAGACATCCTGTTTATACGCGGCGGGCTTACGCAGGCAGGATGCAATGTATTATTGATTGATACAAGCATTCTGAAGCATTCCTCGCAGCACCCTGATGTGACCGCACGGGAAATAGTCGCGGAGGCAGGTGAACGGCTGAGCATGCTGCGGAAGACCCGGGATCGCGGCGCAGCCGTTGCCGCGCTCTGTTCGGGAATACCGGCCATTGCCCGGAAACTACTGGCAGACAAACGGATAGACGGCATCATTGCCATCGGCGGCGGGGCCGGCACTTCCGTGGGTACTGCGGCAATGCGCGCACTTCCGGTGGGATTCCCGAAGGTTATGATCACTACGATGGCTTCCGGCGTCACTCGCGGCTATGTGGGAGACAAGGACATTATCATGTTTCCTTCCATCGTTGACATTGCCGGCGTGAATGTCATCAGTTCCCGCATTTATACGAATGCGGTCGGCGCCATGAATGGAATGCTGAAAATGGAATTTGCGCCGCGCCGGCATGGAAAAACACTGGCATTATCCATGTACGGAAATACGACTCCGGTCGTCGAACGGTGCAAACAGCAGATTATGCGCCGGGGATATGAAGCGCTTGTCTTTCACGCCAACGGGGTCGGCGGTCAGTCCATGGAAAACCTGATTATAGAAGGAGTTATAGACGGCGTTCTTGACATCACCACAACCGAGCTTGCCGATGAGCTGGCGGGAGGTGATGCATCGGCCGGTTCACTGCGGATGGAGGCGGCAGGCAACCGGGGGCTTCCCCAGGTGATAGTTCCCGGCTGTATGGACATGGTAAACTTCTTGGTAGCGTCTCAACTTGGAGACCTGAACACTTGAGTTCATTTTAACTGGCATCGTGCCGTCATTCCAGACTTGGGGCTCTGCCCCAAACCCCGAGATTTTTTAAGGCATTTAAGGC
>CAIJKT010000926.1 GCA_903821255.1 uncultured Lentisphaeria bacterium
AAGGGATTTACACTTGGTGCTTTTGGCGTTTCATTCATTGCTTCATTCCTTGTTTAGATTTGAGAAAAGTGACTGCTCTCTACTTCTTCTTATCCAAGTCACATGCGATTTTTCGCAGCGGAAACGCCGCGAAGTTGAAAAAAAATGAAAAATTCTTGTCGATTCGGCAGATTTAGTCAAAATAGGATATTACTGGAAATATGTTTATTGGCGATTATTTTCAGCACTTATATGATGTCAATTCAGTCTTTTGCCGTTTCCACGCTGATTCAACATCTTACGTTCACCGGGCATGAACTGTCCTTTCCGGGATTTTGATAAATCAACTTTTTGACGCTGTCGCAGCGGTTTGCATGATTCGCCAGTGCCGGGAAGCACCGCGCCTGACATGGAAGCGGCGACGGCACAGCCGACAATGCAGTCCAGCCAATGGTTATCGCTGGCTTCCGGGCGGAGCTTCCATTCGTCAACCTTGCGGCCGCGCCCTTCGGTCTTTACCCGGTACTCCGCAGTAAAATGCTGCGCCAGCAATTGATGTATGCCTGGCTGTTTTCCGAACAAGGACAAACACCCCCTGTCGCCCATGGCTACTGCCAGGCGGGCATGAATGAAACTTTTCCAGTAGTTGGCGTCGAACAGCGCATGCCGGACAGCGCGCTTGCCAAGGACATTCGGAATCATCCAGTTAAAACCGAGCCGGTCGCCGACCTGACGGCGATATTCACTCATCGGCTTGGATGATGCCCCGACATATCGACCGTGGCTTGGCAGCAGTATGGCGGAATGTTTGTTTTGGCGGCAGAACTGGTATACGATGTCAGTGGACTGTCCCCAGTTGGCATCAATCATGCAGCGTTCGATCTTCAGCATCGCCCCATCGTCCCGAAGCCATTCCCTGGCGAGGCAATTTTCAGTTAGTGCCTCCAATCCGGCATAAATCGAACCTTCCAGCCCGGTTCCCGGCGCGGCATCCTGTAAATTAGGCCGGGCATCGCGCAACAGGAAATATTTACGCGCTTGTTCAGGGTAAGTTCCGTAGTCTATTATGTAGCCGGTAAAATCGTCCTCCCAGGCGGCAACCAGGTAGAAAAGCAGTTCCTTCTGCACATCAATAAACATCGTGACGTAATTACAGCCGACCGGTACTTCGCAGCGATTCATGCCGTTGACTTTGGCGGCAATCTCAATTGCGGTAAGGGTCCGGTCTTCGCCGAGATCTTCCGGCAGCGGCTCATTCTGGTATTCAGCCCAGAACGCCGATTCGTCCTGTAACTTCAGATTCATCGCATGCTGGATGGCGGAGATTTCATCATGATTATACCGTTCATCCCAGGCGACGACTGCGCCGGCATCCATCTCATCACGGTGTGCCCGGTAAAATTCGGTAGCTTCTTCGAAATCCCCTTTCTCTCTAAGCGAGTTAGCGCGGATGTCGGCATACTCGTTCCACAGTTTTTCATTCGATGGAAATTCATACATCATTTTTGTTCTCTCTCCATTCCATTCCGGATGTTCTTTCCGGTCAAGCATCTGATCCGACATGTCGCCCGGACGGATAACCGTGCAAGGCATGATCCCGGATATTTTTTCTCCCGGCCCGGCGAGACCGAGGACGTCTCCGGCCAGAACCCGTACCCGCTTTCGGGTCTGCTCAAAAGAATTGGCTGACTCCGAAGTCTGCGGGTCGTCAATGATTACCAGTGACGGGCGCACCGGGGTACCTTTGTCCGGGCGTTTAAATTTCATCCCGCGAATCCGACCGGTAATTCCGGCGACACGGATTACTGCGCCTGAAGCACGGCTGCCGGTGATAGTCGGCAATACGATTTCATTGGCGGTCCAGTTGATGCGGGTTCTCTTGCCCTTGTACAGCTGCCCGTTGCAGCGATTGGCTATCCCGTCCAGGCAATAGATCGGATAGACCGCTTCCGGGAAATCCGCCAGCAGGAGTTCGTTTACTTCCAGTTCGGTTTTGATGGAATCCAGTATCTCCAGTGCCGCGGTCTCGGTGGCGCTGATCAACGCGACGAACTCCCTGTGCCCGTATAGCATCGCCCATAAACAGGCGGTCTCGGCAATTGTCGATTTACCACTACCGCGCGGCATCGCCAGAGCATAAAGTCCGCCATACAACACCGCCTGTTCAATCCTGGCGATCACCTTCAAATGGTCGTCCGACCATCCCATATGATATGCTTCCGGAAAATAGCTTTCGCAGAACAACCGGAAGTTCCGTTCACAATTTGCTTTGCGCTCCGGATTGGCCACCTCCGGCAGTTCCCCGATATCCCGGCCGGCCTGAGACAACGCTGCGTTCCTGGCGCGGGCCGATTCTTTCATCGCGCCATAGTCCCGGACTTCTTGTTCAACTTGCGGGCCATGCCGCATGTCAGCCAGCCATGCGGCGTACTTGAACAGATTTATCTTGCTCCCGCTGCTGTCTCCGGCAATGCGGAATCCCGCCCTGTCGCGATGCCGGTAAGCCCGGCGGTCGCCCAGAACATAACCCAGTGGCGTCGAATTAATCAGTCGCGCCACTTCAATAGGACGTAATTTTGCCGGATCAATCGCCATCGTTCATTTCCTTTATCAGCCATGCCGCGTATGCAATTAGGTTCATCGTGCCGTCCGTGTTGACCGGAGCGCCGGTAGCGATGTCCTGCCTGATCGCATCTTCCGAAACGTACCGGCCGCCGGCGCGTTTCAGCAGTCCGGCCAGTTCGGCAATACTCAATGCGGTAAGTTTGACTTGAGCGTTGTCATTCATAAAAATTTATTGACCTTGTTATTGGGGCTATGCTACGAAGTGGCGATGTGTGAACGCAGTGTTATCTCTGAACCATCGGAGTAAGAGCCTGCCAGTCGCAGCCTTCACCGTGAACAAACTCAGCCCAGCGCTTTCGGATTACGTCACAATATTTCTCGTCAAGCTCCATGAGATAAGCCTTCCTCCCTGTCTGCTCGGCGGCGATAAGTGTGCTTCCGGAGCCACCGAAAAAATCAATGATTATCTCTCCACGCTGGCTGGAATTCTTGATCAGATAGATCAGCATCTCCACCGGTTTGGTTGTCGGGTGTAGTTCGCTTTTCTTTGGCCGGTCATACTCCAGCACCGTAGTCTGCGAACGGTCCGAGTACCAGTTGTGCGCCGCGCCGTCCTTCCAGCCGTAGAGACACGGTTCGTGGATCCATTGGTAGTCCTGACGGCCTAACACCAGTGAGTTTTTCTTCCAGATCAGACACTGCCGTATCTGCAAAGAGGCCGACCGGCATGCTCCCCTGAAATTGTAGCCTTCAGAGTCGGCGTGAAAGATGTAAAAACTTACGCCTGGCTTCATCACTTCGACCGCGTTTGAAAACGCCATTGTCAGGAACTTGAAAAATTCAGCATCGCCCATGTCGTCGTTTTGAATAGTCATCCCGGTTCCGCCTTCGTAATTCACGTTGTACGGCGGATCGGTAAGCAATAAATCAGCGCTCTGACCGCCCATCAGCGTCTGGATGTCTTCGGCCTTGGTGCTGTCGCCGCACATCAGGCGGTGCTGACCGAGTTGGTAAATTTCGCCGCGTTTGCTGACCGGTACTTCCGGCGTTTCCGGAACTTCATCAGGATCGGTCATTCCATCAGCAACCGCTTCCTCGCCGTTGAGCAGCTTGTCCAGTTCTTCCGAATCAAAGCCAAGGAGTGACAAGTCGAAATTCATGTCCTGCAAGTCTTTTAATTCCAACGGCAGCAATTCAAAATTCCATTCGGCGATTTCACCGGTTTTATTGTCGGCGATGCGATAGGCTTTGATTTGTTCCGGCGACAGGTCTTCTGCCACATGCACCGGGATTTGTTCCAGCCCCAGGAGCTTCGCCGCTTTCCAACGAGTATGCCCGGCGATAATCACGCCATCCGCATCAACGACGATCGGCTGCCGGAAACCAAATTCCCGGATGCTCCTGACGACCGCTTCCACCGCGCCGTCATTGATTCTCGGATTCTTTTCGTAAGGCCTGATTTCATCAATCCTGCAAAGCTTTACTTCCATAACTTTTGACGTCATTTTTGACACCCTTTCATTTTTAGTTAAATTTTTATTTTGCAAACACTTATAACTTATTTTTGACGCCTGAAACAAACTCTCTTTAACAGCTCAGCTCCTTCCGGCGGCGTGTAAGTCGTTTAGCCGCAGGAGGAACCAATTATTGAGAAAGGTTTTTACTTTCTTTTCCTGCTGTTGCGATA
>CAIJKT010000927.1 GCA_903821255.1 uncultured Lentisphaeria bacterium
ATGTTTCCGATTGCCTGTTATCAGGCAACCGGCCAGCATTATGCGCACTCAGCACTAAATGACCGTTTTCCGGCCATTTTAAATGCTCAAAATCCGGCCATTCCTAGTGCTCATCCACAGCATAAGCCGGTTCTCCAATTGGAACCGCCAGACTGATGTGGAGCTGATTTCGGACAGAAGCATATCCTTGTTTCCTGATCTGTTTTAATTTTTTAATTAACTCTTTATCAGGTTTACTGCCAGTCTGCAGTTCGATGCTTTCCACAGATAAATCCGCCAGCAGCGCCATCCCGATGCTGGATTCAACCGCGGGATAAAGCAGCATTCTGCCCAGGCCGTCGGCAAATTCATTGTTATTGGAATTATGAAACAGATAACAGACCTGATCTTTCCATAAAACCCCCAGGGCGACAGTCCGTCCTGATTGACCGAGCTGTTTCAAGTGTGGTAATGCTCTCCTCAACAAGCCGGATGCCGCCATGCTCTGTGCCGCCAGCACATGCATTCCCGGTCCGACGCTGTATTTCCTGGAAGTGTTTCTGTAGGTCAGCCCAAGATAAGCCAGTGTTTTCAATATCCGGTTCACGCGCACTTGCGGCAACCCGAGCGTTTCAGCGATGATTTTACCGGAGGCCGGCTCCTGACTCATCGCCAGTTCCTGGAGCACGGCGATCCCATCAATCAATCCATTAATTTTTTGTGCAGGTAATTTATTCATATTACTGTCAAGTGCTTTCTGTTATTGTTTTGAGTGTTTCCAGGACGGTGTCAGCCATCGCAGCGCCGATTTCAAGGTAATCTTTGATTTCTAAAATCCGCTCTCTGCTCCGTGAGTATGGGAATTCGAATGACAATGCGGGAATTTTGTAAAACCTATTCATGAACTTATAATAACTGAAGGATGGTGATTCCCAGCGGGATGCATAGTTAGCCACTTTGCCGAACTGGTCGGAAGTAAATTCTGATGGAATGGATTTTTTAAATCTTTCCGACCATTCCGACGATATTTTGTCGCCTGTCTCTTTATCGTTCTTGGGGAGGAAGCAAAAGACTCCTTCGTCTTCGCTACCGCCCGGGCTGTGAAAGTCCAGAGCCAGAAGCGGCTGACTCCTGTTCGCCCAGCGTTCAATGTCCCGCTGAAAAACTAAATTCTCATAGCGCATTGGCGGTACGCCCCAGGCGCGGTTAATATCTGTCGGAAAATTGTCTTTTCCGTAATAACCTTTCTCGATGCCGTCGATATTTGTGAGCGGCAGACACCATACGGTTATGGTTGAAGTCCTTTTTTCGGCAAGCTTTTCCAGAAATCCATGCAGCACCCACGAGCCGGATGTCTCGCCGGAATGCTGCCTTGCGACCAGATACAAGCCTGGTTTCTTCGCGTTCTCGTCGCCGTAATTGTTACTGAGCCTGACAATGTCCCGGCCTTCAGGGCTGATTCCGATTATATCCTTTTTAAAATATCCTTTTGATTTTTCCACCACTTCGTCCATTTCCGGAACGCCATAGGGAAAGCAAAAGGCAAAATCCATACTGTCTGCAACTATATTGGTTTCCCATACGGCATCGGCGCGGCCATCCGGCAGCGGGACCGTTTTGCCGGCTGACAGTCTTTGCCAGTCGCCTTTTGCAATCCGTGTTACCGGATTAATTTTTTCAGCGGGAAGCCCACCGAGAGAATTATAAAAATATTTTATGACAAGTCTTAGTCGATTCTGAATTTTCGGTCTGTTTTTGAATTTCAGACGGAAGCAGAACCATAGTGATTCGGGGGCATTTAATGCCTCAGGCGTTACGGCTACTTCCAGCCAGTTATTTTTATTTTCAATGCCGACAAGGATACCGTTGCCGTAGGGAATTTTGTTGTCAAGAACCACTTTTGTTTGCATAAGACACTACTTGTCAGTAAAAGCCCAGTACAGATAATTCGTTCATATTACTATTATAGTGATTTATTGGTAAATGTCAATAACTGCGCATAATATTTCAGCAAAAAAGAATGAAACTAAAATTTAAAAATTGAAGAAGTCCAACAGCCGTCGTGTCACCAGTTGCTCGATGAATAGTCACCGGCGCGAGGCG
>CAIJKT010000928.1 GCA_903821255.1 uncultured Lentisphaeria bacterium
CCTGTATTCCCCGGACAGTTTTCTGGATAAGGGAGCAATCCTCAAAGATTCCATGACGACCAAGGCCGGAATTGTTGAAATTGACAACCGCAAATATTTCCTGAAGCGGTATAATAACAAGGGCCTGATTTATACGCTGAAATATCTTTTCCGTAAATCCAGACCTTTTAACGCGCTCCGGGCCACACAGGCGATTCGCACCCTTGGCATACCGTGCCCGGAAGTTGTCGCGGCATTGTCGCGGCGGCGCTGCGGCATACTGCAAGCCTCTTATTTGCTTACCGAGAATCTTGCGGACATTATTTCCCCTGAAGATTATATCCGGGAAAGCGTTACCAGCCAGGACATTTATATAAAGTTTCAATCCCGGATGTGCGCTTATCTTAAAAAGCTGCATGATGCCGGCATCCGTCATGGCGATTTGAAGTTAAACAATATTTATTGCAGAAAAGACCCCGACGGACTGGAGTTCGGATTGTTCGACTTCGATGGAACGGATTTTTCAGGCAGACCATTGAGTCACAGAATGCGGATCAAGGAATACGCCAGGATTATTTCATCCTGGATAATAATATCCGGGAATATCAAAATTCCTGCTGACCGTGAAAGAATTACCCGCGGGTTCAATAGAAAATATTTCGAATGCAACGGGATTGAGATGGACGCTGCCCTGCTGAATAAACTGATTGATTATTATCTGAACCGGAAGAGAAAATATTGAAATGACGGCAAATAAAGAGTGGCTGCTGTGGCTGGATATCAGCCGCGATCCGTATATGAATATGAGCATAGACGAACTGCTGCTGCTGCATATTGCCGAATTCGGCACCCCTGTCGTCCGCATTTACGGATGGGACAGGAAATCGGTGTCAATCGGTTATGTGCAGGATTATGAGGCGGCGCCGCGGGAAGGGTATGCCATTGTCCGCAGAATGACCGGCGGCGGCGTGGTGTTTCACGATAAAGACCTGACCTATACGGTTGTCATACCCGCCGGACACCCGATATGCGCACTGGACCGCGTCGAAAGTTACCATGTTTTCCACCGCGCGGTGAAAGCGGCGCTGGCGGGTTTCGGCCTGGAGGCGGAGCTGTCAACGTCGGAAGGCGGCGCGGTGGACCGGGCGACCATGCAGTGTTTTGTGACTCCGACCCGTTATGACGTATTATGCGGCGGGCGGAAATATGCGGGGGCCGCCCAGCGGCGCACTCATGACGGCATCCTGCATCAGGGCAGCATTGACTTGAAGGCATCCGGCGGCGATTCCGTGATTTTGACGGAAAAACTTGTCAAGGCATTGGAAAAACAATTTGAAATCGGATTTATTGAGTTTAAAGTCTCTAAAGTGTTTTTGCATGATGCGGAAACCCTGGCTGGAATTAAATATTCCACTGAACAATGGAACAGGTTTAAAAAAATACAGTCCTAAAAATGGCTGAAGACATTGAAAAATTTAAATATCAAATAGGTTATGACTTCAACAATAAAGCATTGCTGAAAGAAGCGCTGACCCATCGTTCTTTCACGGTTGAAAATAATCTGCCGTACGATAACCAGCGGCTGGAATTTCTGGGTGACGCGGTTCTCCAGATTCTCCTGACCGAGTTTTTATATCTGCGCTATCCGGAAGAGGATGAAGGCGCGATGACGAAGATGCGTTCGGCAATGGTTCAGCAGGAGGCGCTGGCAAAAGTTGCCCGCAAGCTGGATCTCGGAAAATTCATGTATGCCGGTAAAGGTGAAATTGAATCCGGGGGCGATGACCGCGATTCAACGCTTTCCGACTTGTTCGAGGCCTTTATCGGGGCCTTTTATCTTGATGCCGGATTCGACAAAGTACGGGATTTCGTCAAAAATTTAATGAGCGAGGCGTTTCCTGAACCTGACAAACTGCTGCCGGGGCTGAATCCCAAAGGCACACTTCAGGAATACACTCAGAAAAGATGGGGCATCACTCCGGAATATGAAGTAATCAGCGTAACCGGACCCGACCATAATCCGTCGTATCTGGTAGGCGTCGCGGTCAACGGCAAAATCAAGGCCGAAGGTTCCGCGTCCAACCGGAAACAGGCGGAAAGCCAGGCCGCCAGAAGCGCGCTGATTCAAATTGCGGAGTCTGACAGTTCACTCAGCGGAATGTTCTAATTCTGTTTTGCGCAAATTAGAGGAGAGCAAATAAAATGAAGTACAGTCTGAGTTTTCCAGGCAGAATTATTTTCGGAGCGGGAACGGTGAAAGACCTTCCTGATCTGATCCCGGCAGATTCCAGAATTCTGCTTGTCACCGGAAACCACGCCCAAAAAGACGGCTTGCTGGAATTCATGCAGCATCTCCTGATCGGATTCGAAACCGCGTCCGTTTGCGGCATCGAGGCGGAACCGCCGTTGTCCGAAGTTGACAAACTTATTCAGGCGGGCCGCTACAGCAGTACCACGGCAATTGTCGCGACCGGCGGCGGCAGCGTGATTGACGCGGCCAAAACTGCGGCGGCGCTGATTCCCCTGGAAGGGATGACCGCAGATTACTTCTATGACAGACGTCAGATTCAGGGCAAAGGACTGTTTTTTGCGGCATTGCCGACAACTGCCGGAACGGGTGCGGAAATCACGCCGAACGCAGTGCTGACCGACACGGAAAATTCTATCAAGAAATCAATCCGCCATCCGACCATGTTCGCCGATATCGCAATCATCGATCCAGATCTGACCTGTTCCTGCCCCCCTGCCCTTACCGCCGCCAGCGGACTGGACGCGTTCACCCAGGCGGTGGAATCATATATTTCAAAAAGCGCCAATACCGTTACCCGGCTGCTGGCCGGCAAAGCGGCTTCACTGCTCATGGCCAATATCGTCCGGGCCTGTGAGGCGCCGCTTGACGCCGCCGCCCGTTCCGCCATGGCCGAAGGCAGCATGCTCGGCGCCATGGCGTTCACTCAAAGCGGACTGGGCGCGGTGCACGGGCTGGCCCACCCCATCGGCGCTAAACTGAAAGTGCCGCACGGGCTTTGCTGCGCTACACTGCTGATCCCGGTGCTCAAAGCCAATCGTCCGTCATGCAGGCCGCATTTAAAGGAACTGGCTCAATTATGCGGGTTCGATTCGATAGACAGCTTCATCGCGGGAATCGCCGGCATTGAAAGCAAACTGCAAATTCCTGACACATTCAAAAAATTCGGTCTGGATGAAGAGCATTTTGATTTTATTCTAAAAAACTGCCGGAGTGGCAGTATGCAGAAAAACCCGCGTAAATTCAGCGATCCTGAATTACTGGAAATTTTGAAAGGTTTGTGCTGATGAATGATTTTTCCGCTAACTTCATTATGGTGCTCGGCCCCAATCCGGCCTGGCAGAAAACGCTTTTTTTCAAGGAATTGACTGTCGGGGAAGTCAACCGCGCCTATGACATGAACAGCTTTCCCTCCGGCAAGGGGATTAATTTCAGCAGGGCGGCATCTGTATGGGGCAAAAGTCATACCATGCTGCTGCAGTTCGCCGGCGGCAGCACCGGAAAACTGATTTGCGACGGCCTGGATGCAGAAGGCATCCGTCACTCAACCGTTGCGGTGGACCACATTACCCGTACCTGTACGACCTGCCTCTGCCAGACGACCGAAAAAATGACCGAACTGATCGAACCGTCACATACCGTTGACGATGTCTCTGCCGGTAAAATGCTGGATTTCATGCAGGGGCACGTCAGGCACTGCCTGGGCATAGCGCTCTGCGGAACGCTGCCGGGCAAAACCGATATGAAACTTTATCTCGAAGCCGCCGCACTGGCGGAAACTTACGGCATTCCGCTGCTCATTGACTCCTGGCAGAACATTAAACCGGTGCTGGAAATTGCCGAAAATGCCATTCTGAAAATCAACCTCACGGAATTGCGCCAGATCACCGGAGAAAAAACTCCGAGGGAAGCAACGCTGTCCGCGCTTGACGCGTTCCGTCTGAAAGCGGTTGCCATCACCGATGGCCCCGGCAACGCCTATGCCGCAACAGCGAACGGGTTTCATGTATATCAGCTTAAAAAACTGGATCATGTGGTCAATCCGCTCGGTTCAGGCGATACTGTTGCCGCAGTGCTTTTCAGTGAATATCTGAACGAGACGCCGATCGAAGAGGCGTTTGCCGTCGGATTAGCCGCCGCCTCCGCCAACTGCCTGACTCCGCTCTGCGGACATTTTGATGTGCAAACCGCGCTGGAAATACGCAGGGAAATCACTATTTCTCAAGATTAGGTTTAAAATTTTTACGAAATAACGTTAACTAAATTTTTAAAGGTATCTTTTATGGAAAATCAAACCAGTAATACACCACCGCAGCCGGAGAATTGTCCTCTGAAGCAGTGTCCAGCCGCCAATAAAGGCTGGAGAAATTATATCGGCTGCTTCGGAATATTTTTCGCGGCGTGCGCTGTTTTCATGGTCTGCTTCTCGGTTGTCGCCATCCTGGCCTTTGTCGGCATTTCAAAGTTCTGGGAAAACAATGAAGATGAAGATGCAACGCCGAATTCGCTCTCCTCTTACGAAAAGGATTTCATCGCCGGCAATCACTCTTCAAATAACGTCATTCTGGTGGTTCCGGTATCCGGCGTCATTTATTCCGGACTGGAAGATTCTCCATTCGGCGGCGCCGAAGGCGCTGCCGCCAACCGCATCTGCGGACAACTGCGTCTTGCCGCGAAAGACAGCGATATCAAAGCCGTGATCGTCAGAATCGACTCCCCCGGCGGAGAAGTCGTCGCCTCGGATATGATTTACCAGGCAATTAAGCATGTCCGGGCGCAGGGAAAACCGGTCGTCGCGCTGATGGAATCGGTCGCCGCCAGCGGCGGATATTATGTCGCGGTCGGATGCGAACGCATCATCGCCCATCCGCTGACCACCACCGGCAGCATCGGCGTAATTGTCCAGACTTACAAATACTACAATCTGTTTCAGAAGATCGGGCTCGAAAGCGAACCCTACACCTCCGGACCGATGAAAGATCTGCTGAGCGGTACCCGGCCGACTTCCCCCGAAGAAAAACAGATCATCCAGGAACACGTCAACAAAGTTTACGATCACTTCGTCAATGTCTGCGCGGAAGGCCGTCCGGGCCTGACCGCCAGGCAGATAAAAGGAACAAAAATCGGCGACGGCCGCATTTTCCTGGGCACGGAAGCTAAAACGCTGGGACTGGTTGACCAGCTCGGGTATTTCTCCGATGCAGAAAAGAAAGTCGCCTCGATGGCCGGAATTGCCGCCGATTACAAAGTAATCTCGCTGCGCAAAAGATTCTCGCTGTCCAGTCTGTTCAAAGGCCAGGCGGCTTCCAGCAGCATCAACGTAAAACTGCCCGGCGACTCCACCATCTCCGGCAAACTCGAACAGGGGAAATTCTACATGCTCCCCGCAAACCGGTAGGCTGACTTCAGGGTATTTCATTCCTGGAAATACCCTGCCTTTAACCGCAACTTCAGGCAAATTCATGGCTATTTTTATTTTTCCGCTATTGGTACAGTACGCAATCTGTGGTATAATTAATCTCAAAGATAATAAACATTTTTCATAAGCTGTAAGCCATGCTGTTAATTAAACAAAAATTAGTGCTTGTCCTGAGCGCGCTGCTGATTCTGGGGTTTACAACCACCAGCCTTATCAGCTATTACGTCTCGCGCGGCTCATTGCACAATCAAATAATTACCAGCGATCTGCCGCTGACCAGTGACAATATTTATTCCGAAATCCAGCGCGACCTGCTCCGTCCGGTAC
>CAIJKT010000929.1 GCA_903821255.1 uncultured Lentisphaeria bacterium
GTGATTCAAATTCTGTCCCGCAGGACCAAGAATAATCCGGTGCTTATCGGTGAGCCCGGCGTCGGCAAAACGGCGGTGGTCGAAGGGCTCGCCCGCCGCATTTATCGCGGCGACGTGCCGGAAGGCTTGAAAGACCGCCGGATTATCGCCCTGGACATGGGCGCGCTGATTGCCGGGGCCAAGTACCGCGGCGAATTCGAAGAACGGCTGAAAGCTGTTCTGAAAGAGGTTACTTCCGCCAACGGCAGCGTAATTTTATTCATTGACGAACTGCATACCGTGGTCGGTGCCGGTGCCGCCGAAGGCGCGATGGATGCCGGCAATCTGCTGAAACCGATGCTGGCGCGCGGCGAACTGCACTGCATCGGCGCGACGACGCTTGACGAGTACAGGAAGTATATCGAAAAGGATGCCGCACTGGAACGCCGTTTCCAGTCGGTGCTGGTGGACCAGCCGTCGGTTGAAGACACCATTTCGATTCTGCGCGGGCTCAAAGAGCGTTATGAGATACATCACGGGATCAAGTTGAAAGACAGCGCCCTGATCGCGGCGGCAGTGCTTTCCGATAAATATATTGCCGACCGGTTCCTGCCGGACAAGGCAATTGACCTGATTGACGAGGCCGCCGCCAGCCTGCGCGTCGAAATCGACAGTTGTCCGGCGGAGATCGACGAGATCGAACGCCGGGCCATGCAGCTTGAGATTGAGATTGCCGGATTGAAAAAAGAAAAAGATCAGGCAGCGCTCAAGCGCAAGGAAGGGCTGGAAGCCGAACTGGCCGAATTCAAGAGCCGCGGTTCCGAACTGCGCGCCAGATGGGACAATGAAAAGAAATCCATTGCCGAACTGCGCACCCTGATGGAGTCGCTGGAACTGTCGAAGCAGAGCCTGAACCGGGCTGAGCGCGAATACAATCTGGAAAAGGCCGCTGAACTGCGCCACGGCACCATTCCGGGAATTGAAAAACAGATCAGCGATACCGAGCAGAAGTTGCGCTCCGGTACCGGTGACCGTCTGCTGAAAGAGGAAGTTGACGAAGAGGACATTGCCGAAATCGTCAGCCGCTGGACCCATATCCCGGTAAGCAGGCTGATTCAGAGCGAAAAACAGAAACTGCTCAAACTGGGCGACCATCTGCATGAACGCGTCGTCGGCCAGGATGAAGCCGTCATTGCAGTGGCTGACGCCGTGCTGCGCGCCCGTGCCGGCATGAAAGATCCGAACCGCCCGATTGCGTCATTCATTTTCCTGGGCCCGACCGGGGTCGGCAAAACTGAGCTGGCCAGAGCGCTTGCCCAGAACCTGTTCGATGATGAACGAGCCATGGTCCGGATCGATATGTCCGAATACATGGAAAAGCACAGCGTTGCCAGAATGGTCGGCGCGCCTCCCGGATATGTCGGTTATGAGGAAGGCGGCCAGTTGACCGAGGCTGTCCGCAGAAAGCCGTATTCAGTCGTGCTGTTTGACGAGATCGAAAAAGCGCACAGCGATGTCTTCAACATCCTGCTCCAGATACTGGAAGACGGGATTATCACGGACTCGCACGGGCGGACCGTCAATTTCAAAAATACGATCATCATCATGACCAGCAATATCGGCAGCGATATGATCTTGCAGCATCACGGCAATGCCGATGAGATCAAGGAGCAGCTCATGGAACAGCTACGGCTGCATTTCCGTCCGGAGTTCCTGAACCGCGTGGACGAAACGCTGATTTTCCACGCGCTGGACAAGAAGCATATTCTGGAGATCGTGGATATCCAGATCAGGCGTTTTGCCAGCCGGCTGAAAGAACATGACATCAGGATGGAAATATCAGAAGAAGCCAAGAAATATCTGGCTGAAATCGGTTATGATCCGAACTACGGCGCCCGTCCGCTGAAACGCACGCTCGTCAAGGAACTGGAAACACCGGTTTCCAGGATGATGATCGGCGGCGAACTGCCGGACGGCTCCACCCTGAAAGTCGGTAAAACAAAAGCTGGAATTTCGTTCAGCACTAAGTAATAAGATACAAACTCCGCTCCGTTCCTTCGGGAACGGAGTGCGCTTTATCTATGGTCGGCAATCGGCGGTTCCGGCTTTTTGAATTTAACCAGAACGCGCTGGCCAAGCACCAGTTCTCTTTCGTAAACGGTGATAATGCATTCAACCGTCCGGACATCGCTTTTTTCCGTCGGCTCGTCGAAGGACAGGCGTTTCGGGCCTAGATAAGTTCCCATTTTCAAGACTTTGCCGGTATATGTTTTGGTTTCGTCGGAGTCGGGAACGATATCAACTTTTACGCCCGGCTTGATTTGTTTGATGAACTTTTCCTCAACTTCGGCACGCACGATAAACGGGGCATCGGGCACAAACAGGAAAAGCACGGTAACATTCAGCGTGCTGATGCCGTATCCCGGCCTGGCGTCGCAGCGCAGGATTCTGCCATCTGCCGGCGCCCGGATATTTTTCATTTCCATATCGTATTCCGCCTGCTTCTGCCTGGCGGCGGCCACCATCGCTTCTGCTTCGGCGACTTTGATTTCCGCTTCAAGATGTCCGACCAGGTCATTGGTTTCATCCCACTTCACGCGGGATATGGCTTCCTGCCGGATCAGATTCTGCGATCTTTTCTGTTCACGTTTAGCGGCTTCCAGCGACACTTTCAGCGGCTCGATTTTTTTGACCGCCAGTTCAGCTTCGGCTTTGCAGCATTCCCAGAGGAGTTTCTCTCTGAGGTCGTCCAGCTTGCACAGGATTTGCCCCTTTTTAACTTTTTCGCCTTCATCCACCAGCAGGTCCTTGAGCACGCCGTCTTTGCTGGCGGAGAGCTTGACAATACTGCCGTCCACGTCAATTTTGCCGCGCGCAAACGCCGAATACGGGCTTTCATCACTTAGCATTTTGCTGGTCTTGGTGACGGGCTTGGCAGTATACCATTTATAGGTGAAATATCCGGCTGTTCCCATAATTATTAATATAATAATTATGAAAGTCCACATTTTTTTTCTGGCTGATCTTCTCATTCTTTGAAACCTCCGGGTTCGTC
Organism: uncultured Lentisphaeria bacterium; assembly: GCA_903821255.1. The sequence goes on from CAIJKT010000929.1 coordinate 3,035, forward strand.
TCTGGTTATTATTCCGTCTTCAATTCTGATCACCCTGTCGGCATGAGGCAGCAGCCTCGGGTCGTGCGACACGGCGAAGATAGTTGTGCCATGAATTCTTGCTGCCTTGTGCAGCAGGCTGATGACAATCTGTCCGTTTTCCTTGTCCAGTGCGCTGGTCGGTTCGTCGGCAAACAGAAATTCCGGTTTCTTCGCCAGCGCCCTGGCGATGGCGACGCGCTGTTTTTCGCCGCCGGACAACTGCATCGGTTTCAGGTGCATGACTTTGCCCAGCCCTACTTCCCTCAATACGTCCTCCGCGATATTCTCCGCTTCTTTTTCTTTTTTGCCGACGTATTTCAGCACAATTAAAATCTGTTCCAGCGCGGTCAATGAAGCAAACAGGTTGAATCCCTGAAAGATAAAGCCGAAATGATCAAGGCGGAATTTTTCAATCGCGCGGGGCGCCAGCTGCCAGATATCAGTGTCATTGATATGGACGGTGCCGCTGTCCGGCTCCAGCAGGCCGCTGATTACCGACAGCAGTGTACTTTTCCCCGAACCGGAGGGGCCCATAATCAGGGTCAGTTTGCCGGGATAAAGATCAAAGGTATTGCCTTTCAGCACATTATTGACAATCTTGCCGCTGACGTAGGAACGCTGTATGTCCATGATCCTGATGGATGGAATCTCGCCGTTTTTGTTGTATGGTGTTTCGCTCATCTCAGCAGCTCCGCGGGTTCGGTTTTATACAGCACCATCAGCGACAGCAGGCCGGAGACCAGCGAGACCATGATCAGCGCGATTGTCGAGACAAAAACAAACCATAGCGGAATATTGAACGCCAGCTTGTAATATACAGCGATATAGGAAAAGACAATGGTCAGCACCCAGGCCAGCACCAGCCCGGCGATGCCGACCCAGAACGCCTGTTCCAGCACCACCATGCACAGTGCGCCTTTGGAAACGCCCAGCGCTCTTAATGCGGCATATTCCTTCAGCGACGCCAGAATTGCCGACCGCAGCGACTGGTTGGTGATGGCAACGCCGATGAACAGCGCGAGGATGGACAGAAAGATAAAAGTCAGACTGTTGGGGGATTCCAGCAACTGCCATTTCTGGGACTGCCAGAATAAATTGTTTTTGCTCCAGGCTTTCAGCTTGCTGTTCTTCCAGGTGGAATTGTTCAGTTCTTCCGCCACCGCATCCGCCATTTGCGGATCCCGTATCCTGATCATCAGGAACTGCACCCAGGTCCAGGTCGCCAGCTGCTTGAAAGTATATTCGGAAGCAAAAACGAAACCGCCGCGGTCATTTTTGTAGCCGTCGGTAATCCCGACGATCTTGACCCGCTTATTGCTGAGCTCAGTATAATCCCCGATATTCAGATTCAAATTCTTAGAGAAAGACCGGTCTATCACCACCGTCATCGGTTCATCCAGCTTGTCCGCAAACTCCTCCAGAAACTCCGGCGGCATCAGCAGGCATTTCTGCTTGTCGGTATTCACCCCGAACAGCGGAGCCCATATCTGTTCGCCCTCATAGGTTTTGCCGCTGCACCAGTAGCGCAGAAACGGACTGACGGACTCTATTTCCGGGTGCATGCGCAGGTAGTATTCATTTTTCAGTTCCACCCCGCCGCTGTTCTCGAAAGACGTCAGATTGAAGGCGGATACCCACAGATCCGCCTGCGAATTATTCAGAATCGCGGTCATGGACAGGGAGAATCCGAGCATCAGTCCGGTCTGGATATAAATCAGCAGCGCGGAGAAACCAAGCGCGAAAATGGCGGCCAGGTATCTGCGCCATTCATAGATCAGACTTGCACGGGCCAGGGAAATCATATAGTAATCCGGTTTTCACTCATTAATTAACATCTATCTTAAACTGTTTTATGCACAGACTGCAAGTTATTCAGACGCTGCGCATAATCGGGATATTTGCAGACACATTCTATTATGATAAGTATAAAACCATGTTTTGTCAACGCGTTTTAACAATCTTCAGCAAAAAAGAATGAAACTAAAATTTAAAAATTGAAGAAGTCCAACAGCCGTCGTGTCACCAGTTGCTCGATGAATAGTCACCGGCGCGAGGCGCTTTCCTTATTTTTCGATTGTAACGGGGGATATGGGTGACCAAC
>CAIJKT010000930.1 GCA_903821255.1 uncultured Lentisphaeria bacterium
CGCGGCGGATTAAGTTATATCCACTGCTCCGGGAAAGTATTTTTTAATAATAAAGGAAAACCGGTAAAGATTGTCGGGATCAATCAGGATGTAACTGAAAAACGACTGGTCGAGGAAAATCTTCGGCAAAGCGAACAGAATCTGCGTTCAATTCTTGAAGCCATCAGCGTTGGCCAGTGGGAATATGACCCTGTCGCCAGGCGTTTTACCATTTCAGAATCACTGGCGCTCTTTTATGGCTATTCCAGGGCTGAAACGGTTTTTAATGAGCAGGAGGTTTTTGAAAACATCCATTTTGAAGACAGAACCAGGGTTCGAAATGAACTCTACAAACTATTTTCAGGAACAAGCGCCTGCCTGAACACGTCTTTCAGGAGCAAACGCCGGAATGACGAATTTGTCTGGATACTCTGCCGGGCGGTGCTGATCAGAGATATTTCAGGAGAGCCGGTCCGGGTTGTCGGCTGTGTCGAGGATTTGACCGAAAGCATGCGATTCGACAAAATGAAGGAGCAACTGGAATTGCTTGAGCGCATGATCAACAGCATTCCGATTCCGATATTTTACAAGGATATGGATGGCAGATATATCGGTCATAACATAGCTTTTAAAACATTTGCGGAAAAACATATAACTTGTCCCCTGCTCGGGCAAACCGTATTTGATGTATTCCAGGCAAGAAATAATATGAGAGTGGCTCAAATACTTGACCAGCGCGAAAAAAAGTTGATACTGAACGGCGGGAGTCAATCCACAACAATTAAATTCGTCGGCGCCAATAATGAAGAACGACTTTTGATTGAACACAAGTCCGTACTGAACGGATATGATAATAAACCGCAGTATGTTATTGGCGTGGTTTCTGACATAACCGACATCAAAAAAGCCGAAGTCACACTGCGCAAGATCACGCAGCGGTTAAATATGACTTTCAATGCCATGCAGGAAATCATCATGTGTTTTGATGTTAATTTAAATTTGCAATGGGGCAACCGCACCGCCAGAAATACGTTCGCGGCTGGCGGTAGAAAATTCATCGGCAGAAAGTGGCAGGAAATATGGTTTGGCGACATGGCCCCCCAAAAAAATGACTCTTATATCAAAAAAGCATTCAAAGGGAATGGCAAAACTGATAAGAGAATTGTTAATGCTTCAAATGGAAAAACTTATGAAGTCTGGACATATCCGGTAAAAGATCGCAGCGGGAAAATTAACCTGGTGGCGGAAGCCGCCATTAACATTACCGAAAGAATAGAGGCGGAAAACAAAGCCAAACTGCATCAGCAGCAATTGATTCAGGCGGATAAAATGAAGTCTCTCGGCGTCCTCGTTGCCGGGGTGGCCCATGAAATCAGCAATCCCAATAATTTTATCGGAATAAACATATCTGTCCTGAACAAGATCTGGCGCGATTTCAAGCCTGCGCTCAATCAGGAAATCAATAAAAATAAAAAGCAGTCTTTCGGCGGAATCCCCGCGGCGAAAATTGAGTATTCCATTCAAACCCTGCTTGACGGGATAAAAGAGGGTTCTGAACGGATTATGACGATTGTTGACAATCTGAAAGGCTACGTCAAGGAAACGCCGCCTGACAGGACTGAACTATTTTCGGTCAATGACGCCCTTGCCAGATCAATTTTTCTGCTGAATAATCTTTTAAAAAAATCCACCGGCAAGTTCAGCTTGAACCGCGACGCAAATATTCCCCAGGTAAACGGAGTCCCGCAGCGTCTGGAACAGGTAATCATTAACATTCTCCAAAATGCCTGTCAGTCTTTAGCCTCGCCTGATCAGGGGATAAAGGTTTCTACCTATTTCGTCAAAAAAAGCAACGAGGTTGTCATTGAAATAAAGGATGAAGGCTGCGGGATAGAAAAAGAAGACTTAAAACATATTATGGATCCGTTCTTTACCACCAGGCGCGATTCCGGGGGCACAGGTCTTGGCCTGTCAATTTCCTCCTCGATTATGGAAGAGCATAAAGGCCGGCTGGAGATAAAGTCCAGAAAAGGCGCAGGCACCACTGTAAAAATCGCAATGCCCGCGGCGGCTGTTACTTAACCGGAATAATCTTTACGGCCCGTATTTTATTGAGATTTACTGGCATCGAGTTCGATTTCAAAAAGTAAATCATTGCGGCAGATATCAGCATGAGCGACAGCCAGCGGAAAGACTGGAATATTATGGCGGCGGCAATATTTGTCGAATATTTCTCTATTTTCGATATTTTTGAAATAAGCTATTCCTCTGGATGAATCGCTCCAGTCCATTTGCCGAGAGTGCAGGATTGCATGGACTACACGCATAGTCAGGTCAATCTGGAGTTCCGGATCTCCGACATGCTCGGACCGGCCGTCAGGAGCAATACTGGCAGTTCCTGAAATCATCAGATTACGGTGAGCGGGGAAAGCAATTTCCACCGCGCGGCTGAATGTGCTTTTGTAGTTCAACGGAGATTGCTGCATTGGAGAGGCAATCTGTTGAATTTTGACTTCATCCGTTTTGGGGCAAACTGCAAGTATATTGCAGATGAGAGCGGCCCCGAATTGATTTGCAGCGCCAATCCCGGTACTGGCGGGAATAAGCTTTTTATATATCCCGCTTTCTTTATAAAAAGCAGTTCTGACACAATTAAACTCTTCATACCACTCAAGTAATTGGTCAAGAAAGAACCAGGTGCGGACAATATCGTTGAATTGAAAACCGTGACACTTCAGCGTCGACGCAATGATTCCCAGAACTTCGAGTGTTTGTTCTGCACGTGAGGCCTGCATGTTCTCAGGACTGATTCCGCTTAAATTGCAATACCTGGCATATTCATCTTCGTAAATAAAGCCGACTGTTTTAGAATTGTATTTGACTGGAACAGGACTGATCCCGGCAATGGCGAAAGCCTGACTGGAGGATACAGTCCCGTCCTTGCAGGCATCGCCCTGCAGCCACACGGTCTGTCCGGCGGCTTTGCTTCCGGCATAGTGCCGGATTCCGGCAAAGACAAAACGGTTCAGCATTAAAGAATCTTGTTCAGCCGGCAAACCTTGCAGCGCAGAGTTCATTTTCACGCTATCGCAGCCGCAGGAGGTAATGCAGTATTCTGTTCTGTCATGAAGTGTAAGAGCTGAAATACTGCACTTGTCATTGTTTGTTATAGTCATGGTTCCCATATTCTTAAATCTTCCTGTCTTCCTTGTCCGGTTGTTTCATTATTTTAAACGGAATCGCCGGCAGCATAACTGTTACTTTTTCTTTTCTTATTTTAGGCGCTTCTTTAATAGAAACGTTTTTCGGGGCAACATTATTGCCGGCAGTATTTTCTTTTTCTTTTTTTTCCTGTATTTTAGGAGATTCCCTGCTGTCCTCTTTCTTCGGCACTGGCGGTTCCTCCCTTTCAATATAAGCGGTGCCGGTCAGAATCAGGTTGTCCGTAATGCCGGGCGCAGCATTGGATTCAACCCTTAGAAGTATAGCATGTTTATCTTTGGCCGCGGGAATAAAGCCGTTTTTGATTGAAATGCCTTTCGGCGGATCGACAAGCTGAATGGAAACAGGGATTTTTAAATCCGGCTTCCGGATAATTTCCAGCGGGATGGAAACTTCTTTTCCCTGAGCCAGTTCGATGCAGCCTTCAGGCGGGATAACAGCGGAAATAATAAACGGCGAGGAATCATTGATAAGAACTGTTTCTTCGCCGGAGTCAACCAGGTGATGTGAACTGAATGCCTGTGTCTCGTCTTCCGCCGGCGTGGCCGCATGACAGATATTCCTGCCATTAATTAACGCAGTGCCTTCCAGTACAGGCAGAGTTATCCCCGAGAGACTCTGTGCTGAAGCTGAAATTGTAATACGGACTTTATTAAAGTTCTCCGGGATAACCGCGCCGCGGAGCGTAAGTCCGGAATTATTATCTTTCAGGCTAAGCGCGATTCGGCCGTTGAAGCCTTCCTTGCGAACCACATAAACAGTCAGCATCGCGGTCCCGCCTTTAGACAGGGTCAGACTCGCCGGGGCGGCAATCAAAGCGAAATCAGGTTCTGGTGCGCTGACACGGAGACGATAGGCATATTCTGTTCCGCCTTTACCCTGCGTATCATATATTTGAACAGTATAAGTTCCATTTTCCGGAAGTACGTGTGTCAGACCGGAATCAGCATGATGAGTAATATAGCCTTCACTCAAATCTTTCCGGTCGTCATTTTCCTTCAATTTTTCTCCCCGGCTGTTAAATAGAGTAATGAACGAATCCAGCGGCGAGCCAAGCCGCCGGGCATAAACTTCGATAGAGATAGTTTGCCCTTTTTTGCCTTCGAAACAGAAATAGTTTCTATCTCCATTATTCATGATTCGACCGTTTATTATTACTGGAACAGCAATTTTTTGCGCAGTCTTTCGTGCATTGCAGGAGTCTGCTGCAAAAATTTCAGGGAGTCCTCCCACTGAAAATGCAACCTGGTTTGAAACAAGTCCATCATTCTTTACGCTGATTTTCCGGACATCAGGCGCGCTTTTATCAACATCGACATCAATCGAATTCACCGGCAGATTCACACCGTAAATTTTTACTGAAACCGGATTTTTACCTGATGGCACGCCTAGTGGAAAGATATTAGTTATATATGGCAGCTCTCCGATTTTTACCCGGTAAACAAAATCCTCCCGCCCGCGGTAAATAGAATCGCGGACAGCCAGAAAATAATCGCCATCAACCGGAATATTGAAAAACAGCACCGGGTCCTGTTCATATCTGAAGTCATCAGCAAAAGCCAGTTCTCCGCCTTTAGCATCATAGAGTGTCAGACAGATTTTAAACCAGCCTGGAACGGCATCCGCCATATACGGAATCAGCGCCCTGGCCGATGCTTCGATCACAAGATGCTGTCCTTTTTTTGCGCTGAATTTGAAAAAATCAACATCGCCCGGCATGATTTGTCCATTGATTAAAACAGGCAGTCCAGGAACGCTGACGGCATTTTCCCGTTTGTCATTCGGCTCTGTTTCCATGATCTCTTTCAACTGACCGATATTGAATGTCAACTTATTTGAAATCCCGGTGTCGGTAATCAGGCACAATTCGCGGTCGCCGGCTGCCGCATCTCCGGAGATCGCAATTTTTAATTTGACAATCTCCTCAATCGCCTTCTTCTGACTGTTCGGCTTCTTTTTTTCAGGCTCCTTGGAATCAATGACTTGCACTGTGACATCCCGTCCGCTGACGCAAGCTGATTTTGCGCCATAAACAAACTGGCCGCCAACCTTTATTTCAAACTCAGTTCCCGGCTTACCTCCGGCAGGATATGCGTAACCGATATGGGGAAGTTCGGCTGCCGTAACCGCAGTATCCATAACCGCGACAAAGATGACGGATAGAATAATGACATATATTCGACTGATGTTCATGCTCAATTTGCTCCGTCCGGCATAACTTCCTTAAGAATTCCGCCAGTTTCTTTTTCCGGAATTTCTTTGGTCTTCAGCGGCGAAACCGCGATGCTTCTCCCGTCCGGATGGGGCAACTGCGAATTAAGGTCAATCCCCATCAGAATATAAATGCTTGCAGTTAAATCCCATGGATAAACCGGGCGTTCCACAACAGTTTCGCCGCGTTCATCAGTTTTACCTACTACTTTGCCGCCGCGAAAGCCGCCGCCGGCAACTAATGCGGAAAATGCCTTGCCGTAATGGCTTCTGCCGCCGTTCCAGGGCGATTCCATCTGAATTTTAGGGGTATGGCCGAATTCCCCGGTAACCCAGACAATCGTACTGTCCAGCAAATTGCGGTCGGACAGATCCTGCAGAAGTGCTGCCAGTCCTTTATCCAGTTCAGGCAGTTTCTTATACATTTCCTGAAAATGGTCTTTATGCGTATCCCAGCCTGGAACATTGATGGTGATAAAAGGCACACCATGCTCAACCAGCCTCCGGGCAACAAGGCAGGACTGTCCGAATTTATTAAGCCCGTATTTCTCTCTCAGTTCTTTTTTCTCTTCAGAAAGGTCAAATACCTTACCGGCGTCGCCCAGAATTACCGCATATGCCTGTTCCTGGCAGGCATCTATAGCTTTAACGGCCGGGTCCTGATTCATTTCTCTGCCGAAAGAATCCAGCGATTTAAGCAACTCCCGGCGGTCGCGCTGGCGCTCGATGGTAATCTTTTCAGAAATGATTCCTTCCACCGCAAACGGCTGTTTCATGGGATCGCTGCCTGTCGCAAATGATTTGTAACGGGAACCGAGAAATCCTGTTTCAGAAAAGCGCCCCAGAGGGGAAGTAATGATAATACTCGGCGGCAGCATGCCGGTGTAGCCGCCATTGTAGCCCTTGAAGTAGGAAACTACGGCGCTAACGCCGGGGAAAATCAGTCCTTCAACCGGTTTTCTGCCGGTTTGAACCAGGTAAGCTGCGGTTTCGTGTCCGTTGTTGTTGTGAGTCATGCCGCGCAGAATGACGTATTTATCGGCCTGTTTTGCCAGCAGCGGCAGCATCTGGGAAATTTGAATCCCTTCAATATTAGTTTGAATCGGTTTATTGTACGGCCCGCAATAATCCTGTCCCGCATTCGGTTTGGGGTCAAACGAGTCCAGTTGCGACAAGCCTCCGGCAAGCCATATCTGAATGACGGCCTTTGCAGTCGGCTTCTTTACTTCAGTCCCTACGGCTGAAATATTCAGGCAGCAAAGCGCTACGGCGGCAGACAAACCGTATTTCAGTCCTGCTGTAAAAATGTAATTCATTTTAATCCTTCAAGTGCGTTAATGTTTCAAGATAAATTCTTTGGAATTTATCAGCGCCCATGCCAGATCGCAGGTGGCATCGTTCTGTTTGCGTTTGGGCGAGTTCATATAGTTCAAAGCAATGTTTTTTTCTTCCTCCGTCGGGAAACGCGACAGAATAAGCAGATACAGTTCACTGACTATGTACGGATTGCCTTTTTTATCAGTTATTATTTTTTTTATCACCGGTCCCGGATCAATTTTTCGCTGGATATGAGATGAATTAAGCAGATGCTGGGCCTGAAGCCAGGACGGAGTGTTGTTTCTTTCCGATTC
>CAIJKT010000931.1 GCA_903821255.1 uncultured Lentisphaeria bacterium
CTATTGATGCGCTGGATATGGTAAAAAAATCTGTAAATGGGAAAAAATGGTTCGAGCATGAAGCAATACAAGCTAAAGCTTTTGCAGAAACTCTGGAAAAAGGAGAATATGATATTACTTCAGGTTTATATGTTACCCCTGAGAATGAACAAAAGACCTCGCTTGATTGGTTTTTAGCCGTGGGAGGATATTCCGCCTGGGGAAAAGGTCATTTAAAGGTTAGCGGAAATATGGCTCCGTCATACTTTGATCACAGATGCTTCGAATTAGAGTTCGAATATAAAGTTAAAGACTGGTATAATTTTGATAAGGGCAAGGTTGTCTCATTTCCAATTCGCGGGAAAGAAATTATAATAAAAGATGAAATTATGAGAGAGTTTGCTCTTCAAGGTCTGGCGAGGGAATTCATGATGCGCGGCTCGTTTAAACGAAAATTTACTTGGAAATCTGGAGAAAAAATAGACCCTGAAAGCGTTTTGCTAAATGGCAATTAATAATAACATTGGAGCATTATTATGAAATCAAAAATTAAAAGAAAAGTCTTATTTATATTATTAGCTGTAATGGTAACTGTGATTGTAATGTTTATTGCGAGCATTGTTTGGAATATGGGATTAATATTAAGTGAAAATATTAAAATTGTAGATCAAGCCCCTTTCCCTGAATGGAATCAGAAAGACCTTGATTACGTTCAAAAACTTACCGGAGTAAAATTGCCTCTCGGAACTATATTATTGGCATATTCCAACTGCGATGGGCGAGGCCGTCATGATGTTAATTGGTGGATTTTTTCGGAGAAAAAAATATTATTCCCTTGTGAATTAAATAATGATGATGTCCCTTATTCTAACCAAAAACACTTATTTGAGGAGGGATGTCAGAAAATTGGTGAACATAGTGACTTTTCAATAAAAGAAGATATCCAAAGCTGTTTATCGTCATATAAATTATATGATGGCAAAGGGCATGACGTATTCATAGAAATAAAAACGTCAAAAGGCTATTATGTGAGTATAGAATATTGTCGTATTTTGCCTAGAAATTCGCCAGCGCCCAAAAACAATACTCCGGACCAAACGAAGTAGGCCATCTCACTCTATGCAAAAAAGGAATTTTGTAAATGACGGACGATTTTGAGAATTAAAGAGGTCTTTTTTATGCGTTTCATTGAACTGACGTTATTGGCTGGGCTGCTGGCATCCGGGTATTCGGGCCAGGGGCAGAATGTTGTTAAAAGCGAAAAATCAGCTATTCCAGCAAAGCCCGTTCAGGTCCCGGCAACGGTCAAGAGTGCCGGGGCAGCAATCGTTGCCGCTCCGTCTGCTGCCGACTGCAAGGCCATTCTGGAAAAGTTCGTACAGGCATATTCGGCGCTGGACGATAAGGCATTGACCGCGTTGTCGGACAAGCCGGAAACTATAGCAGCCGCGCTCAAGGAAATGCAGGAGTTCAAGCAATCCGGGATGCCGCCGGTACTGACGATTATACCAGTGCAAACGCGTTCGGAAAAGGATATCGCGGCTATTGATGCTCTGGTGTCGCTGTCAGTCAAGGACAAGTATCTTTACCGCAACGGCCCCGCTGTGTATATGTTCAAGGACGGCAAGCTGGCCGGAGTCAAGAAGAACTTCAATCCGGCTTTTGTCAGTTCGTTCTGGCAGGCGGTACTACAAGCCGATAAGCTTGGCGTTCTCGAATCCGCCGACCGCGCCAAGGAACTCAAGCTGTCCTCGCTACTGCCGGATGAAAAGCTGGAGGGCAAAATCACTTATCCGGACTGGCTGATCTATCAGGTCAGGTCTTCCGGCAAATATCTGGTACCCTTGAAAAAAAGTGCAGACGGATATGCCGTCATGGGACAGTATTATCTGATTCCGGCATTAGGCAGTACCGATCCGAAGAAACTGGCTGATGCTTTCAAGCGTTACCGGGAGC